>NZ_JBHVQX010000003.1:121810-287518 GCF_042886395.1 Streptomyces sp. NPDC058008
CCGGACAACGGCCTCAACGGCTGTAACATGCACTGGGCGTAGTGGACAAAGTCGGCCCCCGCCGTTTGGGGGTGGGGGGGCGGGCCGGGTGCTGTGACCAACGGCACCGGGCCCGCCCGCGTTAGTCCTGGTTAACCTGCTCCCCATGACCGTAACCCTCGAAGTAAGCGACAGCGTCGGCACGATCCGGCTGGACCGTCCGCCGATGAACGCCCTGGACGTCGCCGTCCAGGACCGGCTGCGGGAGCTCGCCGAGGAGGCGGGCCGGCGCGACGACGTACGGGCGGTGATCCTCTACGGCGGCGAGAAGGTGTTCGCGGCGGGCGCGGACATCAAGGAGATGCGGGCGATGGACCACGCGGCCATGGTCGTGCGCTCCCGGGCCCTCCAGGAGGCCTTCACCGCGGTGGCCCGCATCCCCAAGCCCGTGGTCGCGGCCGTCACCGGCTACGCCCTGGGCGGCGGCTGCGAACTGGCGCTCTGCGCGGACCACAGGATCGCCGCCGACAACGCGAAGTTCGGCCAGCCGGAGATCCTGCTGGGGCTGATCCCCGGCGCCGGCGGCACCCAGCGCCTGGCTCGTCTGGTGGGCCCCTCCAAGGCCAAGGACCTGATCTTCACGGGCCGTCAGGTGAAGGCCGACGAGGCCCTGTCGATCGGCCTGGTGGACCGTGTGGTGCCCGCCGCCGAGGTGTACGCGCAGGCGCACGCCTGGGCCGCGCGCCTCGCGCGGGGGCCCGCCCTGGCGCTGCGGGCCGCCAAGGAGTCCGTCGACGCGGGACTGGAGACGGACATCGACACCGGGCTCACCGTCGAGCGGAACTGGTTCGCCGGCCTGTTCGCCACCGAGGACCGCGAGCGCGGCATGCGCAGCTTCGTGGAGGAGGGCCCGGGCAAGGCCGAATTCGTCTGACCGGGGGTGAGCCGCGTGCACGGGCACGCGTTCATCCGTGCGAGCGGTTCGGCGGGACCTTAAGGCAACCTTAAGGTCCGGCCTCCGCCCGGCCCGTGCAATTACCGGGCCCTCTCGGGTCGCCGCAGGTGGGCATGTCCGAGGGGGCCTCCGTTCTGCCTCTGGCATATGCCAGAGAACCGGCGCGGAATGACTGGTTCCGGGCAAGGGATTCCGTCGGAACGGTCACGGAGAGCGTTCTGTGCGGCCATGATGGGGGGCATGGCGGGCCTGGAGGGTGTGGAACAGCCGCGGCCGCGCAGCAACGCTGCGGCGGCGCGCTCGATGTCTGTCGTCGAAGACGAACAGGCGTTCAAGGCACTGGAGTTGTTCGGGAATCCGACGGAGGGCGAGGTCCGGCTCCCCTCGCGTCCGGAGTCCGCGGCCTCCGCCCGCAGGATCACCGCGTGCGTGATGCTGCACCAGTGGCAACTCCCCCCGCAGACAGCCGAGTACGGCGTCCTGCTCGTCTCCGAACTGGTGGGCAACGCGGTGCGCCACACCGGGGCGCGGATATTCGGCCTGCGGATGCTCCGCCGTCGGGGCTGGGTCCGGATCGAGGTGCGTGACCCGTCGCGCGGACTGCCGTGCCTGATGCCTGTCCGTGAGATGGATGTCAGCGGCCGCGGTCTGTTTCTGGTGGACAAGCTCTCCGACCGGTGGGGCGTGGACCTCTTACCGCGCGGCAAGACCACCTGGTTCGAGATGCGCACCACCGACCGCTGACACGCAGAAGCCCCCGGCCGGCCTGGGTGTGGCGCGTCGGGGGCTTCTGAGGGGACCGTGGAATGGGGGGTGTGTCCACGGTCGCACGGGGGACCTGGCCCGGGTCGGAGGAGGTCGCGTCACCGACTATGGCAGACGGGCGACCCCGCATCCAAAGCCGTAAATCAGGCATTTAGCTCAAAGCTGCCCATTTAGGTTGGGAATCGCAGGTGTGTTGGGTCACTCGCCTGGCATTCTTTACGTTTTATTCAGCTTCGCTGAGTGATTCATTGATCACCTCCCGGGATCGGCCACGCCCGGCAACGCGGGTTTCCGGCCCCCTCCGCCTTACTGTGTCCCGGTCCCGGGCAACCCGGGACACAGGACCCGAACCGATCCGCGAGGTGGACGGCCATGGACGGTCGCTGGACACCGGTGCCCCGCCGTGGCGCCCTGCGCACGGCGGCCGGAGCCCTCCTGGGAGGCGTCGCGGCGGCGGGCTGCGCACAGGCCGGGGCCCCGCCGTCACCGGCCCGCAGGCCGCAGAGCGCCGACGGCGCCGCCGACAGCACGTCCGCGGTCCCGAAGGCCCACGGTGCCGTCGCTCCGGCCCCGTCCCCGCGCGGCTTCCCCGGACAGCCCGTCCAGATCGAGCACGGCCCCCGGGGCCGTCCCGGCGTCGCCCTCACCTTCCACGGCCAGGGGGACCCCGCCCTGGCCCGCGCCGTCCTCGGCGAGGCCGAGCGGGCGGGCGCCCGGATCACCGTCCTGGCCGTCGGCAGCTGGCTCGACGAGCACCCCGGCATGGCCCGCCGCATCCTGGACGGCGGCCACGACCTCGGCAACCACACCCAGAGCCACCTCGACATCAACGCGATGGACGGGGCGCGGGCGTACGAGGAGATCACCGGCTGCGCCCGGCGGCTGCGCCGGCTGACCGGCTCCATCGGCACCTGGTTCAGACCCTCACGCGCCCGCCGCGCCACCCCCCTCGTCCAGGACCTCGCACGCCGGGCCGGATACCCGCACGTCCTGTCCTACGACGTGGACTCCCTCGACTTCACCTCGCCCGGGGTCGCCGCCGTCACCCGCAAGGTGGCCGGCGAGCTCCGCAACGGTTCGGTGGTGAGCCTGCACTTCGGCTACCGGGACACCATCGCCGCGCTGCCCCTCCTCCTCACCGAGATCGACCGGCGCCGACTGCGCGCGGTGACCACCACGGAGCTGTTGACCTGATGCCTCCCTCCCCGCGCGCCCTGACCGCCGCCGCCCTGCTCGTCGCCGCGCTCGCCGCCTGCGCCGCCCCCGCCGGCCCGGCGCGGACCGGGCCCTCCCGCACCGAGGCCGCCGCCCCGCCGGACCGGACGGCGCCCCCGCCCGGCCTGCCCGGGATGCCTCCGGTGCTCGACCCGGAGAACATCTACGCGGCGGACCGCGCCGGCGAACTCGCCCCGGCCGTCAAGGACTTCCCCTCCCGGGTCTACGTCCCCAACACCAACTCCGACACGGTGTCGGTGATCGACCCGGCGACGTACAAGGTCGTCGGGACCATTCCGGTCGGCAAGCAGCCGCAGCACGTCGTGCCCTCCTGGGACCTGAAGACGCTCTGGGTCAACAACGACGTCGGCGACAGCCTGACCGCCATCGACCCGGCCACCGGCAAGGCGGGGCGGACGCTCGCCGTCTCCGACCCGTACAACCTCTACTTCACGCCGGACGGCCGGTACGCCGTCGTCATGGCCTCGATGGACCGCGAGCTGGTCTTCCGCGACCCGCACACCATGAAGACCGAGAAGAAGCTGCCGGTGGACTGCGCGGGGGTCAACCACGCGGACTTCTCGGCGGACGGCCGGTACTTCATCGTCTCCTGCGAGTTCTCCGGCGAACTGCTCAAGGTCGACACCCGGCGGATGGAGGTCGTCGCGCGGCAGAAGCTGCCGATGCGGGGGGCGATGCCGCAGGACGTGAAGCTGTCCCCGGACGGCACGACCTTCTACATCGCCGACATGATGGCGCACGGCGTGTGGGTGCTCGACGGGAAGGCGTTCACCACCCCGGAGCTGCTGCCGACCGGCAAGGGCGCCCACGGCCTCTACGTCAGCCGGGACTCCAAGGTGATGTACATCTCCAACCGGGGCGAGGGGTCCGTGTCCGTCTTCGACTTCGCGCGGCGCGAGCTCACCGCGAAGTGGCGCCTGCCCGACGGCGGAAGCCCCGACATGGGCGGAGTCTCGGCGGACGGCAAGGTGCTCTGGCTCTCCGGGCGTTACGACGCCGAGGTGTACGCGATCGACACCTCCGACGGCCGTCAGATCGCCAGGATCCCGGTCGGCAGCGGCCCGCACGGACTGGCGGTCTACCCGCAGCCCGGCCGCTACTCACTGGGCCACACCGGTGTGTTCCGCTGACGGCGCCGGGTCCGGTCCGGCACCCTCGCCCGCCGGTCAGGCCGTCCGGGCGGCCGGATAATCTGACCCCCGTCAACGACGCATGACGAAGGGGCGGAACAGTGGCGGACATCGAGTCGGCACGTACGGCATTCGAGCGCTTCGACCAGAACGGCGACGGCCGCATCACGGCCGCCGAGTACAAGAGCGCCATGGCCCAGCTCGGTGACCCCTACGTCACCGAGACGGTCGCCCAGGCCGTCATCAACGCCCACGACGCCAACGGCGACGGTGAGCTGACCTTCGACGAGTTCTGGGCCTCGCAGAACAAGGCCTGAGACCGTACCGGACCGGCGGGTGCCGGTCCGGTACGGCGGGGCGGCCGGGGCTACTTGAGGTAGACCAGGCCGTCGGTGGTGAGGGTGGGCCGGCCCTTCGTGCCGACCACCACGATCTTGACGGTGTGCTTGGCGGAGGCGGGCCAGGACTTCGTCCAGACGGCCTGGCGGTAGGCGGTGGCGGAGGACTTCAGGTCCACCGTCGCGGCCTTGACCCCGTCCACGTAGACGTACGCCTGCCCGGAGGTCGAGGCCCGGGACACCACCCAGGCGGCCGAGCGGCCGGTGAACGTCCACGTCAGGGAGGCGTTCTTGGTGCCGCTCGCGTACGACGCGCCGCCGAGGTAGCTGGACGACGACTTCGTGGTCCAGGTGCCGGTCTTCTTCGCCGCGGACTCCTGGAGGATGACGGGCGTGCCCGCGACCGAGGCGGCCGCGCTGTTGCCGGCCAGGTCGTACGCCGTCGTCCTCCAGCTCGTCGCGACGCCGGACTTCGCCGTGTGCGAGGCGCTGGTGACCGTCGGACCGTAGGTCCTGGCCACCGGGGCGGTCAGGCGGACGTCCCTGAGCAGTACGGCGTCGGACGCCTTCCATCGCAGGGTGAGCGGAACGGCCGTCGTGTTCACCGTGCCGGTGCGCAGCGACAGGGCGGGCTTGGTGGAGAAGACCGGGGCCGTGCGGTCGGCGACCACGGTGGCCGCCGCCGACAGGGAGGTCTTCCCCGACCGGTGCGTCGCACGCACCTGGACCGTGTGCGTGCCGACGGCCAGGGTGGCCTTGGCGGACGAGGCGCTGCCCGCCGTGGAGACGACCGGCTTCCCGTCCACCAGCAGTTCGTACCTCGTGACGAACACGGCGGGCGTGGTCGCCGACCAGCCGACGGTGATGTCCGCCTTGGTGTAGTACTTCGCTCCCGAGAGCGCCGCTCCGGTCACGGACTTGACCGTCAGACCCGCGACGGGGCCGTCCGCGTAGGTGCGGATCACGGGCAGCTGGGTGTACAGCCGGGTGCCGGGGCACTGGGTGTTGAAGCCGTCACGGTGCCCGGAGATCCGGCCGAAGGAGTACGCGGTCCCCGCGGTGAACTTCTTGCCCGTGTAGTTGGTGCCGTCGGCGCCCGCGGTCAGCGTGGTCGTGCCCGACGGGCTGAACCCGTACTGGCCGAGCTTCCACGCGGCGACCCTGGCCACCGCGGTCGTCGCGGCGGTCGCCGCGGCCTCGTCGGTGTACATCCCGATGACGGCGATGCCCGCCGTCTCGCGGTTGAAGCCGTAGGTGTGCGCGCCCTGCACCGCGCGGTCCGCACCGCCCTTGCGGCCCTCGAAGACGGTGCCGCACCGGTCGACGAGGAAGTTGTAGCCGAGGTCCTTCCAGCCGTTGGACTGCACGTGGTAGGCGTGCAGTCCCCGGACGATCGCCGCGGAGTCGGCGCAGGAGTACGCGTTCGTCTGGGCCGTGTGGTGCACGAACACGGCCTTCACCGTGGCCATGTAGTCCGGTGCCTCGTCGTTGAGGGACTCGTCGGCGCCCCAGCCGGCCCGGGTGACGATCGGGGGCTTCGGCGCGGTGGACGGCAGCGCCGGGGGCAGGGTCGTGGTCGGCCCCGTCGTGGGGGACGGGGACCCGGCCGGGGCGGAGGGGGAGGCGCCGTCCGTGGGCTCCGTGCTCGCCGGCGGGTCCGCCGTGGCGCTGGGGCCGGGCTCCTCGGCCGCCGGGCCGGTCGTCTCGCCCGCGCCCGGTTCGGAGGGCTCGGCGGACGGGGTGTCCTCCGGTGCGGGGGGCGTGTCGGTGGGGTCGGCCGGAGGTTCGTCCGGCGCGTCCACGGCGTACGCGGCGGGCTCGGCCGCGGACCCGGACACCTTGCCGGGGTCCACGGTGTCGAGCCGCAGGCCCGCGGGGAGCCCGGCGGTGGTGCCCTTTCCGGCGGACACGCGGACCTCCACGCCGTCGGAGGGGCCGACCCAGCGGGGTTCGGTGGTACCGCGCACCCCGGGCCGGCCGGCCTCCGTACGCCCGTCGACCTCGGTGTCGATGGGCAGCCAGGCCGACCAGTCGCCGGTGGGGACCGACCGGGTGCGCGCCTCGACGGTGCCGTTCACCTCGGCCGACGGATCGGTCCAGGTGACGCCCAGCATGCTGAACGGCTCGGTGCTGTCCCGTCGCAGGGACGCGTTCGCCCCGTCGGCCGAGACCTTCAGGGCGTCGTGGTGCACCTCGGTCCGTACCGGACCTGACGTGGCGCCGATGCCGTCGGGTACGTCCGAGGTGCCGGTCACCCCTTCGAACACCAGGACACCTGCCACGGCCGTCGTCGCGACGGCGGCCGTGGCCCATATTCTTCGTTTCACTCGCACGTGGGTCCCCGAGGATGATGACTGCCGCGCCGGCAGTGCGGAGGAAATGACCGGCACCCGGCCGGTTCTCCGCCCGATCCTCGCGCACTCTTCACACCTTGTCCCCGCAAAAACGGGATCGACCTGGTCACAATCGGTCGGATCCGGCCGTTCCGGCGGGTCCCGGGTGCTCAGTTCTCCGCAGCCGGTGGGAAGACGGTCCCGAACGAGGCCTGGAACAGGGCCTGGACCTCCTCGCCGCCCAGGCCTTCGTCACGCGCCTGGTGCAGCCACGCGTGCAGCGCGGTGCGCAGCGGCCACTCGGGGCCGTCCCCGGGCTCCGCGAGGGTGCGGGTGATGAAGGTCCCCGCCCCCTGGCGCACCTCTGCCAGCCCCGCACGCTCCAGCTCCCGGTAGGCCTTGAGCGTGGTGTTCGGATTGACCTTGGTGGTGGCGGCGACCTGGGCCGCCGTGGGCAGCCGGTCACCCTCCTCCAACGCACCCATGCGCAGCGCCTGTTCGACCTGACGGACGATCTGGAGGTACGTCGCCACCCCGCTGCGCCGGTCGATGCGGAACACGACCACGGACATCACCTTCCGCTCGATGAGCGACACTTTACGTAGAGGACCGGGGATCCCCCTACAGGGGGCGCCGGGAGGTCCACCACAGGGCGAACACGGTCAGGACGGCCGTACCGGCCAGGAGGATGCCGGCGCCGGCCCACTGCATGGCCGCCATCTGGCCGGGGTCGAGGTACTCGTAGACGTTGTTGACGATGCCCTTCTCCTTGAGGCAGGCGTCCGTGGCCTTCTCGGTCGCCTCGGCGCAGGAGCCCCACCCGTACAGGTGGCCGTCGGCGCTGCCCACCCAGCGGTCCAGCTCGTACGAGTCGTCGAGGGACGCGGGCATGGCGCCGTCCAGCGGATAGGTGATCGTGCGCGGCGTGCCCAGCAGGTCCCGGTACATGCTCCAGCCGGTCTGCGCGGCGACGCAGAAGACGAAGGTGACGACCATCGAGGCGAGGACCCGGCGCAGCAGGATGCCGATGGTGACACCGGCCGCGGTGAGGAACAGGGCGAGCGCGGGCAGCACCGGGCCCGTCGTGTCGAACACCCCCGCGTCCATCCAGTGGCCGGGGAGGACCGAACGGTAGGGCCGCCACCACCAGGTGAAGACCGCGGAGAGCACCGAACAGGCCACCAGGGTGATCAGGAGGCACCAGCCGAGCTTCGCGACGAGCCAGCGGCGGCGCGTCACGGACTGGGTCGTGACGAGCTGCGCGGTGCCCTGCTCCTGGTCGGCGGCGATCAGCGGGGCGCCGAGGAAGACGGCGAGGATGCCGGGCAGCAGGCCCAGCAGCGAGGTGAGCCTGTTGTAGCTCTCGCCCACGACGGGCTGCGGTACGGACTTCTCGGGCCAGCCGGCGGCGTCGAGCAGATCGATCAGCTGGCCGCGCTGGTACACGATCCACAGGGAGCCGAGCACCACCAGGGCCAGGACGCAGGCCAGGGTCGTGCGGTGCTGGCGCAGCACCAGCCAGGTCAGTCCCCGCAGCAGCCTCGGACGGGCGGTGCGTGCGGTCGGGGTGCCGGTCAGGGTCGTGCTCATGCGGTCCTGGTCCCTTCGGTCTCGATCTGCGCGCCGGGCGTGTACAGCGGGGGTGCGTCCGGCGAGCGCAGGTGCGCGAGCAGCACTTCCTCCAGGCTGGGCTCGGCCACCTGCCAGTCACCGGACAGCGGGCCGTCGGTCCGCAGCATCGCCTGGAACTGCCGCCCCTGGACTCGCTGTTCGATGACGGTGTGCCGGGCGAGAGCGGCGGGCAGGCCACCGTTCTCGGCCAGTCCGGTCACCAGGGCGTGCGCCGGGACCAGTGCGTCGGCGTCACCGGCCATCCGGACCCTGCCGTCGGCGACGACCAGCAGGTAGTCGCACATGTCCTCCAGCTCGGCCAGGATGTGGGAGGACATCACCACCGTGGTGCCGCGCTCGACGGCCTCGGCCATCAGCAGGGTGCTCATCTCGTCGCGGGCCAGCGGGTCGAGGTCCGCCATCGGCTCGTCGAGCAGCAGCAGATCGGGCCGCTTCCCGAAGGCCAGCGCGAGGGCGACCCGGGTGCGCTGGCCGCCGGAGAGGGTCCCGACCGCCGCGTTCATCGGCACGTCGCCCGACCGGACGATCCGCTCCGCCGTCGCCACGTCCCAGGCGGGGTTGAGCTCGCTGCCGATCCGCAGCGTCTCCGCCACGGTGAACCGCTTGTACATCGGCTTGTCCTGCCCGAGGAAGGCGAACCGGGGCATCACCTCGGGGTCGCCCACCGGCACCCCGAACAGGCGCAGTTCACCCTGGCTCGCGACCACCTGACGGGACGCCAGGCCCAGCAGGGTGCTCTTCCCCGCCCCGTTGGGCCCGACGAGGCCGCAGATCCGCCCGGCCGGCAGCCGGAAGGAACAGTCCCGCAGCGCCCATCCGCGCCGGTAGCGCTTCCCCAGCCCGCGGGCCTCCAGGGCCCAGTTCCCCGGACCGCCGCCCGGATTGCTCATGTCCGTCACGCGCTCGCCTCAATTCCATTAGTCAATTAATGGAATGATGGTCACCGTGGGCCGAGCCTGTCAAGCTCAACCGCGCGGGGCGGGCCGCCGTACGCCCGCTCGCTCCACGGCGCCGCGCACGCGGACAGCGCCACCGCGACCGGCACCAGGTGCGGGGCCGGCCCGGGCGGGGGCGCCGACCTCGCGGCCCCGTCGCACGGTCGTCGCGGTCCCGGTGCGGGTGCGGGTGCGCGGGGGCAGTAGCCCGGCGGTGGGGGCGGCGTGGGCCGGGACACCGGGAGTCCGGACCGTCCGTACCGGCCGCTCGCGGAGCCGATGCGGCGTGCGTCGGCACGGGCGGTGAGGGGCGCGGGCGATGGGCGGCGTACGGATCCGGCCCCGTGGGGTCCACCGGTCCCGGCGTCCCGGCGGGACCGGGACCGGAGCTCTCCCCGCGGGTGGGACGACGGCCGTACGTGCGCGGGCGCGGGGGTACGTACGCGGCGGCGGCCCTACGTGCTGGGCGGCGGCGGGGATACGCGTCGCCGCGGGTCACCGGGAGTTCACCGCCCGCGCGAGCAGGGGTCCTGAGCGGCTCCCCACAGGTCCGTACCCCGGTGGTGGTTCCGTCCGGGCCGGCCCGGCGGGGGAGGGGCGGGCAGGGACGACCGTGCCGGTGGCACCGGGGCGGTGGCGGGCCTGCGGAGGACGCGCGAGGGCGGGTGTCCCCCTCGTCCGCCCGAGGGGCGTTCGACCGTCAAGGGGCGGTCCAGGGGCCGGCCGAGCCGCGGTCGCACCGCCCGTGTCCCGGCGTCGTCACGGGTGAGGGGGTGCGGAGTCCGGGGCGCCGGCCCCGTCGTCGTCGACGGGGCACCGGCCCCCGTGTGCTGCCGGGCGGAGCCGTTCCGGGCCGGGGCCGCGCGCTTCCGAAGGGCCCGGCCGGGGCCCGGCGCTTCGAATCGCGCGCCGGGGCCCGGGGGCCGGTTCTTCGAACGGCGCGCCGGGGCCCGGTTCTTCCGAACGGGACATCGGCGTGCGCGCCCGCTCCGGTGAAGCGCGGCGGATCCGTCCACCTCGTCGGAGGGCGCGTCCAGGCCCCGGGCTCCGTGAGCGGCGGGGTCAGCGGCCCCGGGCCGCCTGGGCCGCGGCGACGGAGGCGGTCAGCAGCTCGGCGTCGAACAGGGTGGCGTCACCCAGGCGGTGGGCCCCCGCGTAGGCGTTCAGCATGGCCTTCGTGCTGCGCAGGGCCGAAGGGGACCGGCGCAGCAGCGGCCTGGTCCAGCGGTCGATGACGGCGTCGAGCTGGTCCTCCGGCACGACCTTGTGCAGGATGGCCAGCTCGGCGGCCCGGGCGGCGTCGAACTTCTCGGCGGTGAGGAGCAGTTCGCGGATCCGGGCCGCGCCCGTCTCGTACAGCATGCGGGCGGTGATCCCGCCCCAGGCCGGCGGTACCCCGAGGCCCAGCTCCGGTATCCGGTAGTGGCTGGTGTCCGCTCCCACCCGCAGATCGCAGAAGACCGCGAGCCCCAGCCCCGCCCCCACCACGCCTCCGTGCAGCCGCGCGATGGTGACGACCCCGGTGTTCGCCAGCAGGTCGCACATCCGGCGCGCCTTGTTGGCGAGCGCGCGCATGCCCGCGTTGCCGGTCTCCGGGGAGAGCAGCGAGGGGAACTCGGTCCGGTCCCCGCCGAGGCAGAAGTCGGCGCCCGCTCCGGAGAGGATCAGCACGCGGGCCGTGGGGTGGTCGTCCAGTGCGCCGAGGACGGCGATGAGTTCGTCGAGGAGCAGTCCGGACAGCGCGTTTCCGGTCTCCGGACTGTTCAGCCGGACTCTCACCACCGCATCGTCGTACTCGACGTGCAGGGTCTTGAGATCATCGATCATTTTCCTGATTCCTGACGGACGGTTTCTGGGGCTGGGCGCTTCCGGGGACGGGCACGATGAAACGGTTCTTCTCTTCGGGTGACCCGCTCAGGCCGCCGCCAGCACGAGGTGGTTGAGCCGGCGGAACGAGACCCGGGGTTCCCAGGCCGGCGGTTCGCTGATCCGGAGCCGGGGCATTCGCCTGAGCATCGAGTTCAGCAGCAGCGTGCCCTCCAGCCGCGCCAGCGGGGCGCCGAGGCAGTAGTGGATTCCGCTGCCGAAGCCGAAATGGGACGGCTTCCGGCTGACGTCGAAGTTCTCGGGCTCCTCGAACTGCCGCGGATCGTGCTGGGCGGCCCCCACCATCAGCTGCACCATCTCACCCTCGCGGATGAAGGTGCCCCCCAGGGTGAGGTCGTGCGGGGCCGTCCTGCTGATCGCGTGGATGGCGGGGTCGTACCGCAAGGTCTCGTCGACCACGTGCGGGACGTACTCGGGGTGGGAGCGCAGCCGGTCCAGCTGCCCGGGGTGCTCCAGCAGCAGCCGGACCATGCCGGAGAGCAGGTGTTCCGTGGTCTCCAGCGCGGCGACGATCACGAAGACCGCCATGGCGTGCGCCTCGGCGTCGGCCTTCTCCCGGTCCGGTTCCAGCGTGTCCCAGGTGGCGATCCACGAGGAGATCGGATCGCTCCCCGGCGTCCGGCGACGCTCGCGCACCACTGCGGTGAAGTACTCCTGGAGGCCGCCGGCCGCCGCGTCGGCCCGCGCCAACTGGCTGGGGGACGGGAAGAACTCCTGGCTGAGGGTCTGATCGTTGGTCAGGGACCTCAGCCAGGAATAATCGGCCGGAGGGAGGTTCAGCCATTCCCCGATCGATCTGACGGGGAGCTCCTCGGCGACCAGGGAAGCGAAATCCGAGTCGCCCTTGAGCAGCCCGTCCTCGAAATCATCGAGAACCTTCTCGACGTTCTTCGCGATCGAGACTTCTATTTCTGCCAGCTTGGCCCGGTCGAACATGCTGCCCGCCGAGCGCCGCACTCTCGTATGGTGTGGCGGATTGAGCATGGGAAGCGATTTCGCCGTTTGCAGCGAGGCCGGTGTGTTCCAACGGGCGGCGTTGCCCTGGCTGGTCCTCCACTGTGTATCCGGCACCTTCCACGTTCTGCTCCTCATCACCTCGTCGCAGAGAGCGAACGAGGTGACGAGGTGTCCGCCCCAGGGGGAGGGGAAGATATCCCCGAGATTCCTCAGTTCTGTGTACAGAGGCCGGGGATTCGACTGGCCTTTCCTGGTGCGCAGCCGGGAGAAGAGAGCGGCCACGGTGCGGCGGTCGACGGTCGGAGTCGGCAGGGTGGGTTCCACGAGAATCTTTCCCTCAAAGGGTTACGTTGGGTTTCCCCCTGACTACCCTTCGGGCGGAACGCCCATGCGACCGCGACCCTCCACGTGGTGTGGTGGATCTCACCCCTTCCACCAGGAGAGAAAGCCGCTCCAGAAAGTCCCCTTTCGGGGGTGTTGCTGTTGTTCGCCCGCCGGATTTACCGGTGCGGAACGGGTATCGGCCGGGAAACGTGCGGTGGCCGAACTTTCCCTGCGTACCGGGGTGAACCGGGCGGGGAGCGCGGTCAGCGCGCGGTGCAGCGGACCCGGCCGCCAGGTCAGCGAGGTGACCGGAACGCTCAGCTCGATGTCCGGCAGCCTGTTGAGGAGTTTCTCGATCGTCAGGATCGAGATCAGCAGCGCCGGGTCCTTGGCGGGGCACGCGTGCGGGCCCGCGCCCCAGGCCAGGTGGGCCCGCTTGCTCAGCGTCTGACGGCTCGTGGAGAGGCTCGGGTCGCTGTTGGCGGCCGCGAAGCTGATGAGCACGGGGTCCCCGGCGTTCAGCCTGGACCCCGAGAGGTCCACGTCGTGCACCGGGTAGTGGCCGGCCCAGTTGGCTATGGGCGGGTTGTTCCAGAGCACGTCGTTGATGGCGTCCTCCACCAGCAGGCTCGCGCCGTACTGGCCCCCCGCGTACTTCTCGTCGGACAGCAGGAGTCGCAGCGCGTTGCCGATGAGGTTCTGGGTGGGTTCGGCGCCGCCCCCGATCAGCGTCATGATCTCGGAGATCAGCTCCTCGTCCGTCAGCCGGCCCGGGTGCTGCATCAGCCAGGAGGTGACGTCGTCACCGGGCTGGGCGCGCTTGAGGGCGACCAGCTCCATCAGCGTCTCGGTCAGCAGCGCGATGGCCTTGTCCGCCTCGACGCCGTCCATGAGGCAGGAGATGCTGAAGACCAGCTGGTCGCCCAGCTCCGCCGGGCAGCCGAAGAGCTCGTTGAAGACCAGCAGGGGGACCAGCTGGGCGTAGTCGGCGACCAGGTCCACCCGCCCCCGGCCGTTGAACTGGCTGATGAGGTAGTCCGCGACCCGGTCGACGTGCCGGCTCAGCCGGTGCGTGTCGATCCTGGCGAACGTCTCGGTCACGACCTGACGGTGCCTCATGTGCGCCGCGCCGTCGGAGTAGAGCGAGTTCGGCCGGTAGAGCATCATGGGGACGATCGCGCTGTCCAGCGGGACCTCGCCCGCGTTGAGCGCGCGCCAGCGCCGCGCGTCACGGACGAAGGTCTCCGGATTCTGCAGCACGTGCAGCGCCGCCGCGTAGTCCGTGACGAGGGAGGCGTGGACGCCGGGCGACAGCTCGACGGGCGCGGCGGGGCCGAACGTCCGCAGGTACTCGTAGAAGCCGTTCGGATCAGCGGCGAACTCGGGACCGTACAGAGGAACGCTTCCGCTTCCGTTCCCGCTCCGGTGTGCGGGGCAGCCCGGCGGCGGGGCGGGGAAGTCCGAGGGGGATTGCATGGGGCCGAGCTCCTAGGTGAGGCGTGACTGGAGGTAGCGGACGAGCGTGATCAGCGCGTTCGCCGAGGAACGCTGGTCGCGTGCGTCGCAGCCGACGAGAGGCGTCTCGGGCAGCAGGTCGAGTGCCTCCCGGATCTCCTCGTCGGCGTGATCGGGGCCGTCGCCGAACCGGTTCACGGCGATGGCGTACGGGATCCCGTAGTGCTCGACCAGGTCCATCACGGGGAAGGACTCGTCGAGGCGTTCCGGATCCACCAGCACCAGCGCCCCGAGCGCGCCGCGTGACATGTCCTCCCAGACCTGCACGAAGCGCTGCTGACCCGGTGTTCCGAAGAGGTAGAGGACCAGTTCCTCGCTGAGCGTGAGACGGCCGAAGTCCATCGCGACCGTGGTCGTGGTCTTGCCGGTCGTGCCCTTGAGGTCGTCGATCCCCTCGCCCGCCCGCGTCATGACCTCTTCGGTGCGCAGCGGCGGGATCTCGGACATCGTTCCGATGAAGGTGGTCTTCCCCACGGCGAAATGACCGACCACCAGGATCTTGGCTGCGGTCTGCACCGATTCCCGGAGATAGACACCGTCATCCAAATCGGGCTTGAAGGCCATGCAGCACCTGCTCCAATATGTTCCGGTCGACGAGTTTCGCGGCAGGGATCGGGGCCCGCGTGACGAGGTACCCGCCCTGGGTGAGGTCGGACAGCAGGATCTTGACGACGCCCACCGGGAACTGGGTGTGCCCGGCGATCTCGGCGACCGAGAGATGCCCTCCGGAGCACAGCTCCAGAAGGCGCCGTTTCTCCGGGTCCAGATGCTGCACGGGCGGCGAGTCCTGAGCGGTCGTCACCAGGGTGATCAGTGAGAACGCGTCGTTGTCCAGCAGGCTGCGGCCATTGGTGATGACGTACGCCGGGACTAAGGGGGTGGCGGCCTGTTCCTGGTTCGATCCGTCCGGCGCCGTCATGCCTTCGTGTCGGCAATCTCGCGCGGCGGAACGGTCAGTGCCTTGCCGAGCTGGCCGACGAGCTGCTGCATGCGGAAGGTGATCTCGGCCATGTCGACGTCGGGCGTCGCGGAGACCGCGAGATAGGCGCCTTCGCCGGCGGAGATGAGGAAGACCCAGCCGTGGTCGAACTCCACCAGGGTCTGGCGCCACGTCCGGTGCTGGTTCCCCGGCACACCGCAGAAGTCGACCACCGTCCGGCTCAGCGACTGGATTCCGCTCATGGCGGCGGCGACGGTGTCGGCCTGGTCCTTCCCGACGTCCTTCGAGCGCGCCATGAGGAGACCGTCGGCGGACACGAGAAGGGCGTGCTGCGCCTCGGGCACTTCCAGGGCACTGTCAAGCATCCATGACAGGTCGTAATTCACTGAGTCTCAGGCCCTTCGCTGCTTGCGTTGGTGGAACGGCGGCCGGACTGTGTTCCGCGCTGGAACGCGCCCATGACGGAAGCGGCCCGTTCGCTGGAACGAACCGGCTCGTCCGGTGAGTCGACGGCGGGGACGATGGATATCGCGCCTCTGCGCCGGCGTTTGGGCAGACCTCCGAGGGTGGTCGAGGGGGGCACCGGGCTCTCCTCGGGCGGCAACGAGGGGGGTACGGCCACCGCGGGGAACTCCTTGGGCTCGGGCATGGGCGCGGGCACGGGAACCGGCGCGGGCATGGGCGCGGGCACGGGCTCGGGCTCCGGCGCCTGCATGGTCGTCAGGAGTTCCTCCGGGAGCAGCACGACCGCTCGCACCCCGCCGTAGGGGGAGGTCGAGTCCACGGAGACCGTGAAGCCGTACCGGGCGGCGAGGACGCCGATCACGGTGAACCCGAACTGCGGCGGGTTCCCCAGCCCCGAGACGCCGGGGGAGCGCTCGCTCGAAAGGAGCTTCGCGGCCCGCTCCTTCTCCTCCTCGTTCATCCCGACGCCGGCGTCGTCGACGATGATGCAGACGCCCTTGGGGACCGGCCGGATGTTGATCTCGATGACCGTCTCCGGCGCGGAGTAACTGGTCGCGTTGTCCAGCAGCTCGGCCAGGGTCAGCGCGACCGGTTCGACGGCGCGGCTCGCGATCGCGAAGTTCGTCTGGGCCCGGATCTCCACCCGCGTGAAGTAGCGAATACGGCCCTTCGCACTCCTGACCACGTCGTAGAGCGACGCGGCGGCGCGCTGCCTGCCGAGCCATCCGTCGCAGAGCACGGCGATGGACTGCGCACGACGGGCGAACTGCGAGTTCATGTGGTCGATGTCGAGGAGGTCTTGGAGAATCTGGAGTTCTCCGTATTTCTCCTGCAACTTCGTGATCGCCAACTGCTGCTCACCGGCGAGACCCTGAAGCGTGCGCATGGCGGACTTCAGAGCGGTCTTCGTTGCTTCCTCGGCCCGGTCCTTCGCCTCTTCGACGGACTCGGCGTAATGATTTTCGAGGTTCGCGTAGTGAGTCTTCAGCTCCTCTTTCTCTCTGCGTAGCGCGGCTATTTTCTTCCTGCCGCGAATCGTCGCAGTCGCTGCGACAGGAATGCCGGCGATCAGAACCCAGAGCGCTGGATCCTGGAGATATTGCGTCATAAGGCTCTCTTCGGGCGACTGGGCCACCGGATACGGAGTGTCTGGCGGGTGTTGTCGAGTACGTCCCCGGAAACAGGTGTCTTACGGCCACAGATGTGTGGGATCGGTCGCGCATGCTCGCCCGGCCAGACAGCCTCGAAAGGCTTGGCTGATGGCATAGGTCTCCCCCGGGGGGTGGCGGATTTCTGGGCCGATGCGCTGACTTTCCTGTAATGCCATAGCGGGTTTGGTGCCGCTTGGCAAGCTTGGTGATCGTATCACCACGGGTTGATCGGGCCATGGGTCGATCTGTTCCTTTTTGGATGCCTGACGGCTATTTAGAGATGCTGCCGATTTGAGGGTTTTGGTGAGTATTGAGGGCCGCTCGGATACCGGGCCGGTCCGGGGCGTTGCCTGTTTTTCGGGCGAATCATCCCCTCGGCCGGACCCGGGGGCACGTGCCAGAGGCACGGTCGTGATGAAATCGTGCGGAACCGGTGCGGATGTGACGGCCCCGGCAACCGGACGTCCTCCGGCAGGCGGCACGGGGACATCACGGCGGCCCGCCCGCCCGGATTTCCGGCCCTCGGCGCGGAACGGTTTCGCGGGCGGCGGACGGCCGCCGGTCCCGCCCGGGTGACTTCGCTCCGGCGGCGGGCAGGGCCCCCGCGGACACGCCGGCCCGCCGACCGGGGCTCCCCGGGCACCTCCGCGCCCCCACGGAGTCGCCGGGTGGGCGGGGAAGGCGAAGGCCCTGACCGACGCGGACCGGCAGGTACGCGCTGTTCAGGGCCCAGGGGGTCAGTACCCGGCGATGTTCACCCACGAGCTCGGTGCTCGACGACGCGCACCGGAGGCGTCAGCACTCGATGATGTTCACCGCGAGCCCGCCCCGGGCGGTCTCCTTGTACTTCACGGACATGTCCGCGCCCGTCTCCTTCATGGTCTTGATGACCTTGTCCAGGGAGACCTTGTGGCTGCCGTCGCCGCGCAGCGCCATCTTGGCGGCCGTGACCGCCTTGACCGCCGCCATCCCGTTCCGCTCGATGCAGGGGATCTGGACCAGGCCGCCGACCGGGTCGCAGGTGAGGCCCAGGTTGTGCTCCATGCCGATCTCGGCGGCGTTCTCTACCTGCTCGGGGGAGCCGCCCAGGACCTCGGCGAGGGCGCCCGCGGCCATGGAGCAGGCCGAGCCGACCTCGCCCTGGCAGCCGACCTCGGCGCCCGAGATGGAGGCGTTCTCCTTGAACAGCATGCCGATGGCTCCGGCGGCCAGCAGGAAGCGGACGACGCCGTCCTCCTTCTCCGCCGCGGTGCAGCCGTGCGCGGCGAAGTTCATCCAGTAGTGCAGGACGGCGGGGATGATGCCCGCCGCGCCGTTGGTCGGGGCGGTGACGACCCGGCCCCCGGCGGCGTTCTCCTCGTTGACGGCCATCGCGTAGAGGGTGATCCACTCCATCGCGTGCGTCTGGGGGTCGCCCTCGGCGCGCAGCTGCCGGGCGGAGTTCGCGGCGCGGCGGCGGACCTTCAGCCCCCCGGGCAGGATGCCCTCGCGGGTCATGCCCCGCGTGATGCAGGCCTGCATCACGCGCCAGATCTCCAGCAGGCCGGCCCGGATCTCGTCCTCGGTGCGCCAGGCCTTCTCGTTCTCCAGCATGAGGGAGGAGATGGACAGGCCGGTCTCCCGGGCGAGCCTCAGCAGCTCGTCGCCGGTGCGGAAGGGGTGCTTCAGGACGGTGTCGTCCGGGATGATCGGGTTCTCGCCGGCCACCGCGTCCTCGTCGACGACGAAGCCGCCGCCCACCGAGTAGTACGTCTTCTCCAGGAGCGGGGCGCCCTCGCTGTCGTAGGCGAGGACCGTCATCCCGTTGGCGTGGTAGGGCAGTGCCTTGCGCCGGTGCAGCACCAGCTGCTCGTCGGCGTCGAACGGTATGTCGTGCACGCCCAGGAGGCTGATCCGGCCCGAGGAGCGGATCTCCTCGACGCGGGCGTCCGCGCCCTCGACGTCGACCGTGCGGGGCGACTCGCCCTCCAGGCCGAGCAGGACGGCCTTGGGCGTGCCGTGTCCGTGGCCGGTCGCGCCGAGCGAGCCGTACAGCTCGGCCCGGACGGACGCCGTGTGGACCAGCAGACCCTCGTTCTTGAGGCGGCGGGCGAACATGCGGGCCGCGCGCATCGGGCCGACCGTGTGGGAGCTGGACGGGCCGATGCCGACCGAGAAGAGGTCGAAGACCGAGAGGGCCACGGGGGTACTCCTAGGACGTGGGCCGACGACGGTGTCGGCCCGGGTGGTGCGGGGACGGGCCGGTGGGCCCGGGAACGCGGGGCAAAGGGGTGGGGGCACCGCGCACACTCCGTTCAGTGTGCGCGGTGCCCCCACCCTGTGTGCAAACTGCCGGTGACGTGACCAGGGCGTGTCCTGGACGTCCCGCCTGCCCGGTGAAGCCCGGCACGCTCGCCGTGCGCGGGGACGCCCCGGTGGCTCAGCCACGAGACCGTCTCCGCGCCCAGCGCGCACATGGCCGGACGACGCCGGGCCCGCCCTCCGGGCGGACGGCGCTAGGTTCAGGACACGTTCTGGCCGAGACCGGGGTACAGCGGGAACTTCGCGGCGAGCGCGGTCACGCGGGCCTTGAGGGCGTCGGCGTCGTACGCCGGCTTCAGCGCGGCCGCGATGATCTCGGCGACCTCGGTGAAGTCCTCGGCCTGGAAACCGCGGGTGGCGAGCGCCGGCGTACCGATGCGCAGGCCCGAGGTGACCATCGGGGGCCGGGGGTCGTTCGGGACGGCGTTCCGGTTGACCGTGATGCCCAGCTCGTGGAGCCGGTCCTCGGCCTGCTGCCCGTCCAGCTCGGAGTTACGCAGGTCGACCAGGACCAGGTGGACGTCCGTGCCGCCGGAGAGGACGGACACGCCCACCTCGGTGACGTCCGGCTGCACCAGGCGCTCGGCCAGGATGCGGGCGCCGTCCAGGGTGCGCTGCTGGCGCTCCTTGAACTCCTCGCCCGCCGCGACCTTGAAGGAGACCGCCTTGGCCGCGATCACGTGCTCCAGCGGACCGCCCTGCTGACCGGGGAAGACCGCCGAGTTGATCTTCTTGGCCAGCTCCTGCGTCGACAGGATCACGCCACCGCGCGGACCGCCGAGGGTCTTGTGCGTGGTGGTCGTGACGACGTGGGCGTGCGGCACCGGGTTGGGGTGCAGACCGGCGGCGACCAGGCCCGCGAAGTGCGCCATGTCGACCATCAGGTACGCGCCGACCTCGTCCGCGACCCGGCGGAAGGCGGCGAAGTCGAGCTGGCGGGGGTAGGCGGACCAGCCGGCCACGATGAGCTTCGGCTTCGACTCCTTGGCGAGGCGCTCGACCTCGGCCATGTCCACGACGCCGGTGTCGTCGACGTGGTACGGGACCACGTTGTAGAGCTTGCCGGAGAAGTTGATCTTCATGCCGTGGGTCAGGTGACCGCCGTGGGCCAGGTTGAGACCCATGATCGTGTCGCCCGGCTTCAGCAGCGCGAACATCGCGGCGGCGTTGGCCTGCGCACCCGAGTGCGGCTGGACGTTCGCGGCCTCGGCGCCGAAGAGCGCCTTGATGCGGTCGATCGCGATCTGCTCGACCACGTCGACGTGCTCGCAGCCGCCGTAGTAGCGGCGGCCGGGGTAGCCCTCGGCGTACTTGTTGGTGAGGACGGAGCCCTGCGCCTCCATGACGGCGACCGGAGCGAAGTTCTCCGACGCGATCATCTCGAGGGTGGACTGCTGACGGTGGAGCTCGGCGTCGACGGCGGCGGCGACGTCCGGGTCCAGCTCGTGGAGGGAGGAGTTGAGAAGCGACATCAGTGGGTCCCTAGGGTCTCAGTTGCCGGAGAACGCGGTGTACTCGTCGGCGGAGAGAAGGTCGTTCGGCTCCTCCGCGACGCGCACCTTGAACAGCCAGCCGCCCTCGAAGGGAGCGGAGTTCACCAGCGACGGGTCGTCCACGACGTCCTGGTTGGCCGCGGTCACCTCGCCGGTCACCGGCGAGTACAGGTCGCTGACCGACTTGGTCGACTCCAGCTCACCGCAGGTCTCGCCCGCGGTCACCGTGTCACCGACCTCCGGGAGCTGGGCGTAGACGACGTCACCGAGCGCGTTGGCCGCGAACTCGGTGATGCCGACCGTGGCCACGCCGTCCTCGAGGGCCGACAGCCACTCGTGCTCCTTGCTGTACCGCAGCTGCTGGGGGTTGCTCATGACCTGAATTCTCCTGTACGCGGGGGAGTGCTGATGAACGGTGGTCTTACGGTGTGAGACACGACTGCGTCACGTGCGTGGCGCTCCGTGTCAGGCGCGGCGCTTGTAGAAGGGCAGCGCCACGACCTCGTACGGCTCGTGCGTGCCCCGGATGTCGACCCCGACACCCTCCGTGCCCGGCGCGGCGTGCGCCGCGTCCACGTAGGCCATGGCGATCGGCTTGCCCAGGGTGGGCGACGGGGCTCCGGAGGTGACCTCGCCGACGACCTTCCCGCCGGCCACCACGGGATAGCCGGCGCGCGGCACCCGGCGGCCCTCGGCGACCAGGCCGACGAGCTTGCGGGGCGGGGCGGTCTCCGCGCGGGTGGCCGCTGCGCTGAGCGCCTCGCGGCCGACGAAGTCGCCCTCCTTCTCGAACTTCACGACCCGGCCGAGGCCCGCGTCGAAGGGCGTCAGCGCCGTGGTCAGCTCGTGGCCGTACAGCGGCATGCCCGCCTCCAGGCGGAGCGTGTCGCGGCAGGAGAGCCCGCAGGGGATCAGGCCGTAGGGCGCGCCCGCCTCCGTCAGCGCCGTCCACAGCCGCTCGGCGTCGCCGGGGGCCACGAAGAGCTCGAAACCGTCCTCGCCGGTGTAACCCGTACGGGCGATGAGCGCGGGGACACCGGCGACCGTTCCGGGGAGTCCCGCGTAGTACTTCAGTCCGTCCAGGTCGGCGTCCGTGACCGACTTCAGTACGGCGGGGGAGTCCGGCCCCTGTACGGCGAGCAGCGCGTACGCGTCCCGGTCGTCCCGGACCTCGGCGTCGAAGCCGCCGGCCCGCGCGGTGAGGGTGTCCAGGACGAGCTGGGCGTTGCCGGCGTTGGCGACGACCATGTACTCGGTGCCGTCCAGGCGGTAGACGATCAGGTCGTCCAGGATCCCGCCGTCCTCCGCGACGATCATCGTGTAGCGGGCCCGGCCCACGCCGACGGTGGCGATGTTGCCGACCAGCGCGTAGCTCAGGAACGCCGCTGCCTGCGGTCCGGTGACGGTGATCTCGCCCATGTGCGACAGGTCGAAGAGCCCGGCCCGGGTGCGTACGGCGTTGTGCTCGTCGCGCTCGCTGGCGTAGCGCAGCGGCATGTCCCAGCCGGCGAAGTCGGTCATGGTCGCGCCCAGGGAGCGATGCAGGGCATCGAGGGCGGTGAGACGGGGGGCAGTGCTCATGGACATGGCTCCAGGGCATGACGACAGGGGGTGGTTCCCTCCCCATCTGTCATCGGAACCTGAGAGGTTCGCCGAGAGCCCCTGAAAGGGTCCTGACGGGTCGGCCCCGTCAGGGTCGGCTTGCACCTTGGGTGGGACCGCGCAGCGGCCCGCTTTTCAGATCTGCCTCATCCACGCGGTACGGGGCCTGAGAGATTCAAGGGAGGAACTTGCTCCTTCGGCGCCCGGCACACGGTGACCGGGACTCTCCCGCGCGGATTCAAACGGCCGGTATGCAGTTGGCGGGGTCATCATCGCACGCATCGGGCACGAGTGGGGCGTCCGGTCCCGACGGGTACCGGTCCCGGCACACGAGGCCGGAAGCTGGTGTGCCGCATTACCTTTTCTTTACACTTCTTGGGCAGGTCCGTGAGTGACTCGGCAGGGGGAATGCGATGACGTTGCAGCGCTATGCGGCCACCGCGGGGGCGGTGCCCGGCGCGATGCCCCAGCAGCCCGGCGCGCCCGCCCGGGAGCTGACCGACGGGCCCCCCGCACAGGTGGTGCGTGATCTGCGGGCCGGGGGCGGCCCGGCGCCGCGCGGCCTGGACTTCGGGGCGGGGGACGTGGTCGTGGTCTCGGGGCTGCCCGGCAGCGGGAAGTCGACCCTGATCCGGCGCACCGCACGGGAACACGCCATCGACTCCCAGGATGCCCGGGAGCGCTGGGCGGCCGTCCTGCCCGGGTTATTCCCGTACGGCCTCTACCGCCCGCTGGTGCGCGCCGCGCACTACGCCGGGCTGCGGCGGGCGCTGCGGGCGGGCAGGCCGGTCGTCGTGCACGACTGCGGCACCCAGGCCTGGGTGCGGCGGTGGCTGGGACGCGAGGCCGCGCGCCGGGGCGGCACCCTCCACCTCCTCCTGCTCGACGTCACCCCCGGGGTGGCCAGGCAGGGGCAGCGGGAGCGGGGGCGGGGCGTGTCCGGCTACGCCTTCGCCCGGCACCGCCGCGCGGTCGCCAGGCTGCTGCGCGACACGGAGAGCGGGCTGCTGCCGCCGGGGTGCGCCTCGGCGGTACTGCTCGACCGGGAGGCGGCGGCGGCGATCGGCCGGATCACCTTCCGGGACGCACGGCCCCCGCAGGGGTAGCCCGGAACGGGCGGGCGGCCGCCCGGGTGCCCCCCGGGCGTCACCGGCCGCCCGGCGGCGGGTCCCGGCCGTCAGCACGCGCCCGGCCGTCAGCACGAGCCCGGCCGTCAGCACGCGCCCGGCGGCCGGTGCCCGCCCGGCCCTCCCCGAGCGCACGAGGCCGTCCGGCCACGGACAACGACTGCACGGAGGCGTGTCACCGTTCGCATACGCACAGTTCGCGCCCCTCCGGCCGGCTGTCCGGAATCTGGACGGTGCGGTGGTCCCAGGAGGGTCCCCCGCCTGCGGCACTGCCCTCGGGCCGTGCGCCGGTCTAAGGTTTCTGCCGCACAGCATGGCGAGAAAGGGACACAGACACCGTGGACATTCCGGCTCAGGCCCAGGCTCCGTCCTACCCGTCGCAGGGATGGCCGGCCAACGAGCTCGAAGAAGTGCTCAGCGCGTCGCTCGGGGTGCCCGGGGCGGGCGGGCGGCTGGTCGAGGTGCTCGGCCGCAGCCAGGTCTGGGTCCCCCTGCCGAACGGCGGCGGACCCGGCAGCTCCGACCTCGACCTGCCGACGCTCGACATCGAGGGCGGCGCGTACGTCCCCGTGTTCAGCTCCGAGGCGCAGTTCCTCCAGTGCGTCGGCTCCCACCTCTCCTTCACGGTGGCGCCCGCACGCGAGTTCGCCCGCGGACTGCCCCCGCAGGTGGGGATAGCCGTCAACCCGGGCGGCGCGGTGGGAGTTCCCCTGCCGCCCCCCGCCGTCGCCGATCTCTGCCGGGCCGGCCGCACCCCGCTGGACGGTCCCGCCACCGGCGGCCGGGTGCGGCTGTACGAACCGGACTGGAAGGAGGACCCCGTCGACTTCCTCGCCGCCGTGTCCGCCGAGTTCCAGGCGACCGGAGTGGTGAGCACCGCGCGCCGGGCGCTGGCCAGCGTCGAGGGGGACAGTCCCGCGCTCTTCGTCGGCGTCGAGTTCACCGTCCGGGAGGCCGCCGAGCAGAGCGCCCCGCTCGACGCCCTGGGCCGCGCGCTCGGCCGGGTCCAGGTGCCGTGGCCGGTGAACGTCGTCCTGCTCGACGTGGCACAGGACCCGGTGGGCGACTGGATGCTGGAGAAGGTGCGCCCGTTCTACCGGCGCGACGGGCACTGACGGCGGGAACTCCTCACGCCACGCGGCGTCAAGCCGGTGTCAGGAGCGGCGCATAAGCTGGTTGGATGACGAGACCGCCCCGTGTGCCCGGGAGCGGCACCACAGCACCGTGAAGCCTGCGGGACAGCGGAACGAAGAGGGGCGGGACCCAGAGTGAGTGCGTCAGGCACCGCGGCGGCCGGGCAGGTCGAGCACATGCTTCGCCAAGTGACCCCCGGGCGGCTCGACGCGTACGAGTCGCTGCTGCGGTCCCTGGCGGACGGCCAGGTCTGGATGCTGCTCTGGCACGGCACGGCGGGCTCCCCCGACGCCCAGTACGGCAACATGGAGGTCGACGGCCTGGGTTACGCCCCGTGCGTGACCTCCGCCCAGGAGCTCGCGGCCAGCGGCTGGACCAGGGCCCACGAGGTCACCACCGGCCGCGACATCGCCCGCGCCCTCTTCCCCGACCGCTGGGGCATCTGGCTCAACCCGCATGCCCCCGGCGGCGGTGTCGGCATCCCGTGGCTGGACCTGCGCCGCATCGCCACGGGCCTGGACCGGATGCCCGCCGGGCCGCTGCGGCTCACCGAACCCGCCGTCGAGATCCCGCAGTTCTACGCCCTGCTGTCGCAGAACGCCCACCGCACCCCCGCCGTGCGCGCGCTCCGCCGCGCCTGGGTGCAGCCCGCGCTCGGCGTTCCGTACCTCGCGATCGGGCTCGACCTCTACGACACCGGGCGGCCGTCCGTCGACGCGGTGCGCGCGATGATGCGGCAGTCGATCGGTGCCGTACCCGACGGGCTGCCCGTCTCCACGGTCTCGCTCTCCGACGAGTACGACCCGGTCGCGATGTGGCTGAAGGCCAACTCGCGTCCCTTCTACGACCGCGAGGCGCACGCCGCGCCCCCCGCCGCACCTGCCTACGGCTACCCGCCGGCCGCCGGCCCGGCGCCGCACGCCTACTGAGTAGGCCTGCGGGCCCGGCCCGCCGAGGTGCAATCAGTAGGCATTTCAGCGCTGTTGGGTGTCATGTCCGTAATAACGGATGAGTGACCGAGAGGTCCGCTCAGGATGCACGGCTGTCCGCATAACGGAAGCCCCGTGACAGCATCACATTTGAGCAAACATTCCCCGTCAGGTCTGGCGGGTGATCGCGAAGTGACTGAAGACTCCACACCAGCAGGTGGTCCATGCCCGGCGCACCCCTCTTTCAAACAGGGGCCGTTCGGCCGCACATCACCACTTGTGTCACGTTTCGTAAGAGCCGCTACAGCGGCGGTCACAGGCCGGCCACCGTCGGCCGAGAGGGGTCTCCAGCGCAATGACGGCACCGATCGAGACCACCGGGGCGGACGCGCGGCCCGAAACGGTGCTGGAAGGCGCCGGGCGCAAGGAGATCGAGGGCCGTTCGCTCGGCCGCATCGCCTGGACGCGCTTCAAGCGGGACAAGGCCGCGATGGCCGGTGGCATCGTTGTCGTGCTGCTGATCCTCACCGCGGTGCTGTCCAAGCCGCTCCAGTCACTCCTCGGGCTCGACCCGAACGCGTTCAACCAGAGCCTGGTCGATCCCGTCATGCTGGCGCCCAAGGGCGCCCTCGGCGGCATCAGCTGGGACCACCCCCTGGGGGTGGAACCGCAGACCGGACGCGACATCCTGGCCCGCATCCTCGAAGGATCCTGGGTCTCGCTCGTGGTCGCCGTCGGCTCCACGCTGCTCTCCGTGGTCATCGGCGTCGTGATGGGCGTCGTGGCCGGGTTCTACGGCGGCTGGGTCGACAGCTTCATCAGCCGCCTGATGGACACCTTCCTCGCCTTCCCGCTGCTCCTCTTCGCGATCTCCATCTCCGCCTCCCTGCAGGGCAACGCCTTCGGGATGGAAGGGCTCACGCTGCGGATCGCGGTCCTGATCTTCGTGATCGGCTTCTTCAGCTGGCCCTACATCGGCCGCATCGTCCGTGCGCAGACCCTGTCGCTGCGCGAGCGCGAGTTCGTCGAGGCCGCCAGGTCGCTGGGCGCCCGCGGCCCGTTCATCCTCTTCCGCGAGCTGCTGCCGAACCTGATCGCGCCGATCCTCGTGTACGCGACGCTGCTGATCCCCACGAACATCCTCTTCGAGGCCTCCCTGTCGTTCCTCGGCGTCGGCATCGCACCGCCGCAGGCGTCCTGGGGCGGCATGCTCACGCAGGCGGTCGACCTCTACGAGGTGGACCCGATGTTCATGGTCATCCCCGGTATGGCGATCTTCATCACCGTGCTGGCCTTCAATCTGCTGGGGGACGGGCTGCGTGACGCACTCGACCCTCGTGGCAAGTAATCGCGGCAGTGCCGCACCGGACTAGCGAGGGGGCTTTCCTCAGCATGCAGAACAGAAAGACAGCAGCGGCCATAGCCGTGGCCGTGGCGGTGTCGCTCGGCGCATCGGCGTGCAGCAGCAGTGACTCGGGCGGTGACAGCAACGGCGGCGGGGGCAACGTCAAGGCTGACGCCGGTCTGACCAGCATCGTCAACCAGACCGACAAGAAGGGGGGGACGGTCACGCTGGAGCACGCGAGCGGTCCCGACTCCCTGGACCCCGGTAACACGTACTACGGCTGGGTGCAGAACTTCTCCCGCCTGTACGGCCGTTCGCTGGTGACCTTCAAGCCGGCCGCCGGCAAGGAGAGCCTGGAGGTCGTCCCCGACCTCGCCACGGGCCTCGGCAAGGCCAGCGCGGACGCCAAGACCTGGACGTACACGCTCCGCAAGGGCGTGAAGTACGAGGACGGCACCGAGGTCACCTCGAAGGACGTCAAGTACGCCGTCGAGCGCTCCAACTTCGCGCCGGAGGCCCTGTCCAACGGCCCGACGTACTTCAAGGCGTACCTCGAGGGCGGCGACACCTACAAGGGCCCGTACAAGGACAAGTCGCCCGAGGGCCTCAAGTCCATCGAGACGCCGGACGACTACACGATCGTCTTCAAGCTCAACAAGCCGTTCGCGGACATGGACTACCTCGCCGCCTTCTCGCAGACCGCGCCGGTCCAGCAGAAGGCCGACACGGGCGCCAGCTACGTCCAGAAGATGGTCTCCTCGGGTCCGTACAAGTTCTCGGCGTACGACGAGAGCAAGGGCGCGACGCTGGTCCGCAACCCGGAGTGGGACCCGAAGACGGACCCGATCCGCAAGGCGCTGGCCGACAAGGTCGAGCTCAAGTTCAACGTCAACGCCACCACGATCGACGACCACCTGCTCAGTGACGCGATCACGGTGGGTGCCGAGGGCACGGGTCTGCAGTCCAAGACCCAGCCCAAGGTCCTGGTCAAGGCCTCGGAGAAGGCCAAGACGGACAACCCGTACGCCGGCGCCCTCCAGTACCTGGCGCTGAACGTCAACGTGAAGCCGTTCGACAACGCCGAGTGCCGCAAGGCCGTCCAGTACGCCGTGGACAAGCAGAGCATGGTCGACTCCATCGGCGGTTCGGTCAAGGGCGACCCGGCCACCACGGTCATCCCCCCGACCGTCGCCGGGTACAAGAAGTTCGACCTGTACCCGTCCGAGGGCAACAAGGGTGACGTCGCCAAGGCGAAGGAGCACCTGACCAAGTGCGGTCAGCCCAACGGCTTCAAGACCACGCTGACGGCCCGCTCGGACCGTCCTGACGAGATCACCGCCGCCACGCAGCTCCAGGGCAGCCTGAAGGCGATCGGCATCACCGCCGAGATCAAGCAGTTCCCCGCGGACAAGTACTTCACGGACTTCGCCGGTGTCCCGGACTGGGTCCACAAGAACAACGCGGGCATGATGATGATGGCCTGGGGCGCCGACTGGCCGACCGGCTTCGGCTTCCTCGACCAGATCGTGAACGGATCGGCCATCAAGCCCTCCGGCGGCACGAACCTGATGGAGCTCAACGACAAGGCCATCAACGAACTCCTGGTCAAGGGCATCGGCACCGTCGACACCACGGCGCGCAACGCGACGTGGGGCGAGGTCGACCAGAAGGTCATGGAGAACGCCTCGGTCGTTCCGCTCTTCTACCGCAAGAACCTGCTCTACCGCCCGGACTCCGCGGCGAACGTCACGGTCACGGACGCGTACCTCGGCATGTACGACTACGTGCTGATGACGTCCGCCAAGTAACACC
Source organism: Streptomyces sp. NPDC058008 (assembly GCF_042886395.1). Classification (NCBI taxonomy): domain Bacteria; kingdom Bacillati; phylum Actinomycetota; class Actinomycetes; order Kitasatosporales; family Streptomycetaceae; genus Streptomyces; species Streptomyces sp. NPDC058008. The sequence continues at coordinate 150,096 of NZ_JBHVQX010000003.1, forward strand.
TGTTCATCGACAGCATCCCTTGAAAGGCAGGTGAAGGCGCCGGGCCGGCGGGCGTACCCCGTCCGCCCGCCCGGCGCCGCACGGCTGTGGCTGCGTACATCATCCGACGCGTATTCGCCGCGGTGTTGCTGCTGCTGGTGGTCAGCGCAGTCACGTTCGCGATCTTCTTCCTGGTGCCCCGCCTCGGCGGGCAGACCCTCGACTCGATGGCCGCCCAGTACGTCGGGAAGAGCCCCGACCCCGACGTCATCGCCGCGGTCAAGAAGAACCTGGGGCTCGACCAGCCCCTGTACCTCCAGTACTGGAACTTCGTCAAGGGCATCGTCGTAGGCGCCGACTACCAGTTCGGCCCCGACCCGGTCACCTGCAACGCCCCGTGCTTCGGCTACTCCTTCAAGACCCACACCGAGATCTGGCCCCAGCTCGTCGACCGCGTCCCGGTCACGCTGTCGCTGGCCGTCGGTGCCGCGGTCCTGTGGGTCGTCTCCGGTGTCGCGATCGGTGTCCTCTCCGCACTGAAGCGGGGCTCGGTCTTCGACCGCCTCTCCATGGGCGTCGCCCTCGCCGGCGTCTCGCTGCCGATGTTCTTCACCGGCCTCGTCGTCCTGGCCCTGTTCGGCAACGGGGAGTACGTCCCGTTCGCGGAGAACCCCGTCCAGTGGGCGGGCAGCCTGGTCCTGCCCTGGTGCACACTCGCCCTGCTGTACTCCGCGCTCTACGCCCGGCTCACCCGGGCCGGGATGCTGGAGACGATGGGCGAGGACTACATCAGAACCGCCCGGGCCAAGGGCCTGGAGGAACGCAAGGTGGTCGTCAAGCACGGGCTGCGCTCCGCGCTCACCCCGCTCGTCACCATCTTCGGCATGGACTTCGCCCTGCTGCTCGGCGGCGCGGTCATCACCGAGCGCGTCTTCTCCTTCCAGGGGCTGGGTGCCTTCGCCATCCAGGGCGTCACCACCGCCGACCTGCCCAAGGTGATGGGCGTGACCCTGGTGGCCGCCTTCTTCATCGTCATCTGCAACCTGCTGGTGGACCTCGTGTACGCCGCGATCGACCCCCGGGTGAGGCTCTCATGAGCGACGCAATCAAGAAGGACTCCCCGGCGGCGGACACCGTCCCGGCCCCTCGGTCCGGTGACGGCAAGGACTTCCTCTCCGTACGCGACCTCAGCGTGCACTTCGACACCGACGACGGTCTGGTCAAGTCCGTCGACGGCGTCAGCTTCGACCTGAAGGCCGGCCAGACCCTCGGCATCGTGGGCGAGTCGGGCTCCGGCAAGTCCGTGACCTCGCTGGGCATCATGGGCCTCCACACCTCGGAGCGGGCCCGGATCTCCGGTGAGATCTGGCTCGACGGCGAGGAGCTCATCGGCGCGGGCCCCGAGCGCGTGCGCCGGCTGCGCGGCCAGAAGATGGCCATGATCTTCCAGGACCCGCTGTCCGCCCTGCACCCGTACTACAGCATCGGCGCGCAGATCGTGGAGGCCCACCGGGTCCACAACAAGGTCGACAAGAAGACCGCGAAGAAGCGCGCGATCGAGATGCTCGACCGGGTGGGGATCCCCGAGCCGCACCGCCGCTACGAGGACTACCCGCACCAGTTCTCCGGCGGCATGCGCCAGCGCGCGATGATCGCCATGGCCCTGGTCAACAACCCGCAGCTGCTCATCGCCGACGAGCCGACGACCGCCCTCGACGTCACCGTCCAGGCGCAGATCCTCGACCTCATCCGCGACCTGCAGAAGGAGTTCGGCTCCGCGGTCGTCATGATCACCCACGACCTGGGCGTCGTCGCCGAGATCGCGGACAACCTGCTCGTGATGTACGCGGGACGCTGCATCGAGCGCGGGGCCTCGGAGAAGGTGTTCTACGAGCCCCAGCACCCCTACACCTGGGGCCTGCTCGGCTCGATGCCGCGCATCGACCGGGAGCAGACCGACCGGCTCATCCCGGTCAAGGGCTCGCCGCCCAGCCTCATCAACGTCCCGTCGGGATGCGCCTTCCACCCGCGCTGCCCGTACGCGGACGTCCCGCCGGACAACATCACCCGCACCGAGCGTCCCGAGCTGCAACAGGTCAGCGACGGGCACTACTCCGCGTGCCACATGTCGCGTGAGCAGCGCGACCGGATCTGGACCGAAGAGATTGCGCCGAAGCTGTGACTGATCTGAACGAGAAGACTCCCGCGTCCGCCGCGGCCGGGTCGGACGGGTCCGGGTCCGAGCCGCTCCTCAAGGTCGAGGGCCTGGTCAAGCACTTCCCGATCACCAAGGGCGTGCTGAAGCGCAAGGTCGGCGCGGTCCAGGCCGTGGACGGCCTCACCTTCGACGTGCGCCCGGGGGAGACCCTCGGCGTCGTCGGTGAGTCCGGCTGCGGCAAGTCGACCATGGGCCGGCTGGTGACCCGCCTCCTGGAACCGACGGGCGGCAAGGTCGAGTTCCAGGGCCGCGACATCACCCACATGTCGGCGGGGCGGCTGCGGCCGATGCGCCGTGACATCCAGATGATCTTCCAGGACCCCTACGGCTCGCTGAACCCGCGCCACACGGTCGGCGGGATCGTCGGAACCCCCTTCCGGCTCCAGGGCGTCAAGCCCGAGGGCGGCGTGAAGGCCGAGGTCCAGCGCCTCCTGGAGCTGGTGGGGCTCAACCCCGAGCACTACAACCGCTATCCGCACGAGTTCTCCGGCGGCCAGCGCCAGCGCATCGGCATCGCGCGGGCCCTCGCGCTGAAGCCGAAGCTGGTCGTCGCCGACGAGCCGGTCTCGGCGCTGGACGTGTCGATCCAGGCGCAGGTGGTGAACCTGCTGGACGACCTCCAGGACGAGCTCGGGCTCACGTACATGATCATCGCGCACGACCTGTCGGTCATCCGCCACGTCTCGGACCGGATCGCGGTCATGTACCTCGGCAAGATCGTCGAGCTCGCGGACCGTACGTCGCTGTACGAGGCGCCCATGCACCCGTACACCAAGGCGCTCATGTCCGCCGTGCCGGTGCCGGACCCGCGCAGGCGCGGTGCCAGGAGCGACCGCATCCTGCTCAAGGGCGACGTGCCGTCTCCGATCTCCCCGCCGTCGGGCTGCCGCTTCCACACCCGGTGCTGGAAGGCCACGCGGATCTGCGGGACGACCGAGCCGCCGCTGCTCCAGCTGAAGACCGGGCACCAGGTGGCCTGCCATCACCCGGAGAACGGCGAGGACCAGGCTCCGGGTGACGCGCCGCTCGTCGCGGACGTCATCACGGTGGCACCGAAGGCCGCGGCGGAGCCGGACGCCGGTGAAGCCGGGGCGGAGGGCGCCGAGCCCGCCGCTCCGGAAGAGCCCGCCGCTCCGGAGAAGAGCACCGCTTCGGAGGAGACCGCCGCTTCGGAAGAGCCCGCCGCTCCGGAGAAGAGCACCGCTTCGGAGGAGACCGCCGCTTCGGAAGAGCCCGCCGCTCCGGAGAAGAGCACCGCTTCAGAGGAGACCGCCGCTTCGGAGGAGACCGCCGCTTCGGAGGAGACCACCGCCCCGGAGAAGAGCACCGCTCCGGAGGAGACCACCGCCCCGGACGGGGCTCCGGCTCCGGAGGGGACGGCGACGGCCGCTCCGGACGGGACCGAGGCGGCCGGACCTGCCGCTTCCGAGGAGCCCGCCGCGTCGGACGGGTCCGCCGCTCCGGACGAGCCGGCGGAGGCCCCCGCCCCCGAGGGCAGGGCCGCCGCCGCACCGGCCACCGACGCGGAGGACAAGCCGAAGGAGTAGGACCGGCACAATTGCCCGGTGCTCTACGAACTCTTCACCCCCTCCGTCCAGCATGCGCTCGACCTCGTCGGGATCTTCGTCTTCGCGATCTCGGGCGCCCTGCTCGCCGTACGCAAGAACTTCGATGTCTTCGGCATCGCGGTCCTCGCCGAGGTGACAGCGCTGGGCGGAGGGATCTTCCGTGACGTGATGATCGGCGCCATCCCTCCGGCCGCCTTCACGGATCTCGGATACTTCCTGACCCCGCTGATCGCCGCCGGCCTGGTGTTCTTCCTCCATCCGCACGTGGAGCGCATCCAGGTCGGCGTCAACGTGTTCGACGCCGCGGGGCTGGGACTCTTCTGCGTATCCGGCACGATCAAGGCGTACGAGTACGGCCTCGGCCTCACCTCGTCGGCCGCCCTCGGGCTGGCCACCGCCGTCGGCGGCGGTGTGCTGCGCGACGTCCTGGCCAACGAGGTGCCCTCGCTGCTGCGCTGGGACCGCGACCTGTACGCCGTGCCCGCGATCGTCGGAGCCGTCATGGTGGTGCTCTGCATCCGGTTCGACGCGCTCGACGCCTACACGAGCGGTGGCGCCGCGATCACCGCGTTCGTCCTGCGGCTGCTGGCCATGCGCTTCCACTGGAGGGCCCCGCGCGCCTACAACCGGCGTTCGTCCAGGGCCGAGGAGAACGCGGCCGTCATCTGACCGCAACACAAAGCTACCGCTCAGTAATACGATCGGTGTACCGTGCGTGCCATGGCACAGGCAGCAGCGCAGGCGTCGCGCACAGCACAGGCGACCATCGGTGACAGCGAGTTCGACCGTGACACCGCGGTCACGCTCCGGGAGGAGGGCGTCTACGACGCGGAGCTCTCCGCGGGCTGGACGATCATCCACGCGGTCAACGGCGGCTATCTGCTGGCGATGCTCGGCCGCGCGCTCGGCGAGGCGCTCCCGCACTCCGATCCCTTCTCGGTCTCCGCGCACTACCTCACGGCCTCCGTCCCCGGGCCGGCCGTGATCCGCACCCAGGTCGTCCGGACCGGCCGCACGCTGTCCACCGGCGAGGCCTCGCTCTTCCAGTTCGCGGAGGACGGCACGGAGGTCGAACGCATCCGCGTACTGGCCACCTACGGCGACCTGGACGGCCTGACCGACGAGGTCCGCACGTCGGCCGAGCCCCCGGCCATCGCACCCCTGGACCAGTGCTTCGGGACGGGCGACGGGACGGCGCCGATCCCCGGCAGTTCCGCCATCACCGAACGCCTGGACATCAGGCTCGACCCCGCCACGGTCGGCTGGGCCGTCGGCGCGCCGTCGGGCAGGGGCGAGATGCGCGGCTGGTTCGGGCTGGCGGACGGCCGTGACGCGGATCCGCTCTCGCTGCTCCTCACCGTGGACGCCCTGCCCCCGACCTCCTTCGAGCTGGGGCTGAAGGGCTGGACGCCCACCATCGAGCTGACCACCCACATCCGCTGCCGCCCGGCCCCCGGTCCGCTGCGCGTCTCCATCACCACCCGCAACCTCGCGGGCGGCTTCCTGGAGGAGGACGCGGACGTCTGGGACAGCGCCGGCCGCCTCGTCGCCCAGTCCCGTCAGCTGGCCCGCGCGCCGCGCGGCTGAATCCCGCCATGATGGTGCGGTGAAGTCCGACCGGCTGCTCTCCGTCCTCCTGCTGCTCCAGACCCGGGGCACGGTCCCCGCTCCCGAGCTGGCCGAGCGGCTGGAGGTCTCCGTGCGCACCATCTACCGGGACGTCGAGGCGCTCTCCGCCTCCGGCGTGCCGGTGTACGCGGAGCGGGGGCGCAACGGCGGGATCGCCCTGCTGCCGGGCTTCCGCACCGATGTCACCGGGCTCACCGCCGACGAGGCCCGCGCCCTGTTCGTCCTCGCCGCACAGGGGGCCCACGCCGCGCTCGGGCTGGACGCCGCGCTCGGCTCCGCCCTGCGCAAGGTGATGGCCGCGCTCCCGGCGCCGCACCGGCCCGCCGCCGAGCGGACCAGCCGCCGCATCCTGGTGGACCCGGTCCGCTGGATGAGCGGTCCGCCGGCCGCCGTCGACGTGGGCGACCTGCACGACGCGGTCTTCGCCGACCGCAGACTGCTGCTCCACTACCGGCACAGCGGCACGGACACCCCGCGCCTCTACACCGTCGACCCGTACGGCCTCGTGGTGAAGGCGGGCGTCTGGTACCTGACCGCGGACCTGGACGGGGCGCCCCGGCTGTTCCGCGCGGACCGGGTCGAGAAGGCGGTCCTCACCGCGGAACCCGTGGTGCGCAGGGCCGGTGTGGAGCCCGTCGACGTCTGGGAGGAACTGCGCCGGCAGGTCGAGGAGCGGCCCGGGAGCGTACGGCTGCGGGTGCGCGTGCACCGGTCCCGCCTGGACCTCTTCGTACGTCTCCACACGGCGGTGCTGGCCGGTCCGCCGGAGCCCGAACGGGAGTCGGCGGGGGAGTGGCTGCTGGCCGAGCTCGCCGTGCCCGAGCTCGCCTGGGCGCGCTCCCTGCTCGCCTTCGGCCCGAACCTCGAAGTGCTCTCGCCCCCCGGGGCGCGCCGCGTGCTCGCCGAGGCGGCGGCCGCGGTCACGGAGCTGTACGCAGGAAACGGGTGAGCGCCGCGGTGAGTTCGGCGGGCGCGTCCTCCTGGACGAGGTGCCCGGCCCCGTCGATCAGCCGCAGCTCGGCGCCCGGCACCAGGCCGGCCAGCTCATGGCCGCGGGCGACCGGGATCCAGGTGTCGTCGGTGCCCCAGCAGATCAGCACGGGCAGCTCCAGTTCCCCGTAGCGGTGCTGGATCTCGTCGGTGAACCGCTGGTCGTTCTGGGTGATCTGCCGGTAGAACGCCGGCCGCCCGGCCTCGGTGCACCAGGGGGCGACGAGCCTGTCCAGCACCTCCGGGCGCAGCCCCTGACGGCTCGCGGAGCTCACGTACTCGGTCACCAGCGCGCGGTGCAGGTCCGGGGGCAGCGCGCCGAAGGTCTCGGCCGCTCCGCCGAGCAGCCGGTAGGCGGGCGAGCCCCAGGGTGCCAGTGCCACCGGGTCGACGAGCGCCAGGCGCCGGTAGCGCGCGCCGTGCAGGAGGTGGGCGCGCAGGGTCACACAGCCTCCGAAGTCATGTGCGACCACGGCGGGTTCGGCGAGCTCCCAGTGGTCGAGCAGCTCGGTGAGCACCCGGGCCTGGGCGCGCAGGGACACGTCCTGGCCGGCGTACTGCGCGGAGGCGCCGTAGCCCGGCAGGTCCCACGCGTACACACGGTGGTCCTGGGCCAGGGCCCGGGCGATGCCCCGCCAGACGTACGAGGAGAAGGGCGTGCCGTGCACCAGGACGACGGGCGGGGCCTGTTCGGGGCCCAGCACGGTCCAGCGCACCTCGCCCGAGGAGCCGGTGAAGGTCCGGTCGAGTGTCCAGTCGCTCATGGCCCCGACCTTACGGGCCCTCCAGCCAGTGGGAGCGGCCCAGTGTGACCAGGCGCAGCCGGCGCCGGGCCACCCGGACGGCCTCCTGTTCGCCCTCCGGGCCCGCGTCCAGCAGCGCCGACGCGGTGAGCACCATGTGGTCGACGTACAGGCCGCCCAGCATCAGGAGGTCGTCCCGCTCCCAGCCCGCCGACCCGGGTTCGGCGCCGAGGACATGGGCGACCTCCTCGGCGAAGCCGCGCAGCTGGGCGGCGATGGCCTCACGGACCGGGCGCACACCGCCGTGCTGTTCGCGGGAGATGAAGCGGAAGTGGGCAGGCTGAGCCGTCACATGACGGGCTATCAGTCCCACGCTGCGGTCGAGCCGCTCCTCGCTGTCCCCGGTGTCGGCGAGGATCGTGCCGATCATGCCGTGCAGGCTCCCGAGGGTCTCCTCGACGAGGGCGACGCCCAGGTCCGCCGTGCCGTCGAAGTGGCGGTAGAAGGCCGTCGGGGTCATCCCCACGGCCCGCGTCACCTCGCGCAGGCCCAGGCTGCTCAGGCTCTGGTGCTCCAGCAGCTCCAGGGCCGCGTCGAGCAGGGCCTGACGTGTCTTCAGCTTCTGGGCCTGCCGGACGCCGGTGGTGTGACTCATGCCATTCAGTAAACAACTGTTCTCCGAGTCCTGGAAGGGGGAGAGGGTTTAGACTCGTGGGTCAGTGAACAGTCGTACTCTCAATAGCTCGCGGAAAGGCCCGACATGGTCGTCCTCGTCGCCGCCCTGCTTCTGCTGGGGGTCGCTCTCGGAGCGGTCGCGCACCTGCCGCTGCCCGTGACCCTGGCCGCCGCGGCCGTCATCGGTCTCTGGCTGGCGGTCTTCGGCGTCCGTGAACGCCTCGCCCGCCGCACCCGCTGAGGAAGGAGCCGCACCATGACGCTCACCACCGCACGCCTCGCTCGGCGCGACGCCCGAGGAGCCGGAGCGCGGGACGCCGAAAGCCGGGATGCCGGGGCCCGGGACCTCGCCGGTCCCGACGGGCGCGGCCTTCCGGAGAGCGCCCGCCGGGCCACGAGGGAGGCCGACGGGCTCGCCGTCGCCTCGTTCGTGCTCGGGCTGCTCGGCCTCCTGGTGATGAACATCCTGCTGGGCCCGGCCGCCATCGTGATGGCGCTCATCGCTCTCGCCCGGTCCACCGCCCGCCGCGGCCGGGCGCTGCTCGGACTGGGCCTCGGCGTCGCCGACCTGGTCGTCCTCGCCGTCCTCGTGACGAGCAACGGCACCGTCTCGTGGAGCCTCGCCGGCTGACGGCTGACGGCTGACGGCTGACGGCTGACGGCTGACGGGCTGACTGCTGACGGCCGGCGGTCGCGCCGACCCGGCGCCCCCGCGCGGCTAGGCGCGCACCGACCGCCAGATCCGCTCGGGCAGGAGGCGCGCGGCCTCGTCGAGGTCCATGTCGTCGATGCCGGAGAGCGAACGGCGGGCCAGTGCGACGACGGGCCCCAGGACGAGGGACTCGATCAGCGGCGTGGGGAGCGGGGCGAGTTCCCCGGAATCTACGTGGAGCCGGATCCAGGTTCCCACCTCCGAGACCCTGGCCTCCTGGGCGTCACGGAACTCCCTGCCCCGGGCCATGCCCTTGCGGTCGGCCAGGGGGGAGTGCAGGAGCAGGGCGGGGCCGCGGTGCTCCCGGACGAAGGCCAGGTAGGCGCCCACGGCGTCGGTGATGCCCGCCCGCGCGCTGCCCGCGTTCCGCAGGGCCTCGGTCAGTCCGCCCAGCAGCCGGTCCAGCCAGCGGTGACTGAGCGCGCCGATCAGCCCGTCGAGGCTGCCGAAGTGGTGGTAGAGGCTCCCCAGACTGACGCCGCTGGCCCCGATGACGGCGTTGACCGTGAGGCCCTGCTCGCCCGACTCGACGAACACGCGCAGCGCGGCGTCCAGCAGAAGATCGGACGTCACTTCGCCGCGACGCTGCTTGGGGCTCATCGAGGGGCCGTCCCTGTCGTTCGTGACGCGGGCTCTTCCGCGTGAATTTCTAGAGTGACTTTCTAGAATATGCCTCCGTCCCCGGAGCCCGGTGGCCAGACTTCCCCTCGTACGGAACGGCACGGGCCACGGCACCGCTGCTCGTCGGCGACCGCGAGCCCGGCTCCCTGGCGCGCGACCGCGTACTCCCCGGTCCACCCCGAGCGAGGCCCTGGAGGTGCACGGAGGGCCGCTGCCCGTGGACGCCCTCTCGCTGCTCCGCGATGTCGCAGGAGGGCTGGTCCCGGTGCGCCAACGCGGCACGGCGCACCGCGACCTGAGACCGTCCGGCCACATGCTCACGGTCAGGGGCGCCACGGTCATTGACTTCGGCACGGCCAGGGCCGCCGAGCGGAGTCGGCTGACCGGAAGGGCACGGACGTCGGAGCTCCCGCCCCCCGTGGCCCCGAACGGGCCGCCACCAGGCGCGATCCGTGCGGCACCACCGATGTGTCCGCACCGGTGCCGGTGATCGCGTACGCGGTCACCGGTGCCCCGCCCCGAGCTTGTCCGGGATCCGGGCCCGGTTCCTTCACGGAGCCGCCACGGGCCGGGGCCGGGGCCGCAAGGCGGCGCCCTCGGCACCGGCCGCGCCACGGGCTCGTAGAATCGTCTCCACCATGGCCTACCTCGACCACGCCGCGACCACGCCGATGCTTCCGGAGGCGATCGCGGCGATGACCGCGCAGCTCGCCGTCACCGGCAACGCGTCCTCACTGCACGCTGCCGGGCGCCGGGCCCGCCGTACCGTCGAGGAGTCCAGAGAGACCCTCGCCGACGCGCTCGGCGCACGCCCCAGCGAGGTGGTCCTCACCTCCGGCGGCACCGAGGCCGACAACCTCGCCGTGAAGGGGCTGTACTGGTCCCGGCGCGACGCCGGCCCCCGGCGCACCCGGGTCCTGGCCAGCCCCGTCGAGCACCACGCCGTGCTCGACGCCGTCGACTGGCTCGCGGAGCACGAGGGCGCCGCCGTCGAGTACCTCCCGGTCGACGCGTACGGGCGGGTGCACCCGGAGGCGCTGCGCGAGGCGATCGCGCGCGACCCCGGCGATGTCGCCCTGGTCACCGTGATGTGGGCCAACAACGAGATCGGCACCATCATGCCGATACGCGAACTCGCCGAGGTGGCGAGCGAGTTCGGCATCCCCATGCATGCCGACGCGGTGCAGGCGTTCGGTCAGCTGGAGGTCGACTTCGCCCGCTCCGGGCTGGCCGCGATGACGGTGAGCGCGCACAAGATCGGCGGCCCGTTCGGCATCGGAGCGCTGCTGCTCGGCCGCGACCACACCCCCGTGCCCGTCCTGCACGGCGGCGGACAGGAACGGCACGTGCGCTCCGGCACGCTGGACGTACCCGCCGTCGCCGCGTTCGCCGTGGCCGGACGGCACGCCGCCGGCCGGCGCGAGGACTTCGCCCGTGAGATCGGCGCCCTCCGTGACGAGCTGGCCGCCGCCGTGCTGAAGGCCGTCCCCGACGCCATCCTCGGCGGCGACCCGGCCCCCGGCGGCAGGCTGCCCGCCAACGCCCACTTCACCTTCCCCGGCTGCGAGGGCGACTCCCTGCTGCTGCTGCTCGACGCCCAGGGCATCGAATGCTCCACGGGATCCGCGTGCACCGCCGGAATCGCCCAGCCCAGCCATGTGCTCCTGGCCACCGGCACCGACCCCGCGCTGGCCCGCGGCACACTGCGATTCTCGCTCGGCCACACCTCGACCGGGCAGGACGTGGAGCAGCTCGCGCGGGCCATCGGCCCCGCGGTCGACCGGGCCCGGACGGCCGGGCTCAGCTAGGCGCGAGCGGCGCGGGCGACTCAGCTAGGCCCCGAGCGGCACGGGCAGCTGGGCAGGGGCCCGTCCGGACCGGCCAGGACCCGGCTGCCCCGGATCCGGTCCCGGCTCGCGCGGGCGCGCACCCGGCGCACCCCGGCCCCGGCTCGTGCAGGCCGAGTCTCAGCTCGCGCAGCTTGGTTCCGGCCCACCGAGGCCTGGTCCCGGCTCGTGCGGGCCGGGTCTCAGCTTGGGCGGGCGGGCATCGGCCCACCCAGGCCTGGTCCCGGCCCACCCCCGCCTGGTCCCGGCTCGTGCCGACCGGCACCGGCCCTCGCCGGTCAGGCGTCGGCGCACCCGCGCCGGGTCTCAGCTCGCGCGGACCGGTATCGGCCCACCCTCGCCTGGTCCCGGCTCGTGCCGACCGGCACCGGCCCTCGCCGGCCAGGTGTCGGCGCACTCGCGCCGGGTCTCAGCTCGCGCGGACCGGTATCGGCTCGCGCAGCCTGGTCCCGGCTCGTGCCGACCGGCATCGGCCTTCGTCGGCCAGGCGTCGGCGCACCCGCGCCGGGTCTCAGCTCGCGCGGACCGGTATCGGCTCGCGCAGCCTGGTCCCGGCTCGTGCCGACCGGCACCGGCCCTCGCCGGCCAGGCGTCGGCGCACCCGCGCCGGGTCTCAGCTCGCCTGTGTCCCGGTCGTGGCCCGTGCCCGGTCCGTGGACGCCGCGCGCACCAGCTTCATGTAGCGGCTCCAGTCCCAGTGCGGTCCCGGATCGGTGTGGTCCGTGCCGGGCACCTCGACGTGCCCGATGATGTGCTCGCGGTCCACCGGGATCGCGTACCGCTCGCATATCGAGGCCGTCAGCCGCGCGGAGGACGCGTACATCGCCGCCGTGAAGTCCTGCGGACGGTCGACGAAACCCTCGTGCTCGATACCGACGCTGCGCTCGTTGAACGCGCGGTTGCCCGCGTGGTACGCGACGTCCAGCTCGCGGATCATCTGCGTCACGTGGCCGTTCTTCCCGACGACGTAGTGCGACGCGGCCTGGTGGGCCGGGTCCTGGAACACCCGGACCGCGCTCTCGTAGCTGCCCTGTGTGACGTGGATGATCACCCGGTCCACGCGGTAGTCGTCGGGGCGGTCGGCCCGCCGCCAGTTCGCCTCCGAGGCCGCGACCCAGCGCGCCGGGGCGTAGTCCAGCTCACCCTCGTCACGAGGCTTCTGCACGCCCGGTATCCGCCACCAGACGCGCCGGATCTCCCCCGCGGCCAGAGCGGCCGTGCCCGCGGCGGCGACCCCGCCGCCGATCAGCAGCGTGCGCCGGCTGATGCCGTGACCGGGGCCGTCGCCCGGTGATCCGGCATTTCCGTTGTTCCCCATGTGCACCACAACGCTTGTCCGAGCGCATTCGGTTCCCGGGGCCCCGTACTCTGGACGGGCTATGACTCAGACTTCCCAGCGCCCCCTCCGTGTGCTCGCCGCCATGTCGGGCGGAGTCGACTCCGCCGTCGCGGCGGCCCGAGCCGCCGAGGCGGGCCACGACGTGACCGGTGTGCACCTCGCCCTCTCCGCGAACCCGCAGTCCTTCCGTACGGGCGCGCGCGGCTGTTGCACCATCGAGGACTCCCGGGACGCCCGCCGCGCGGCGGACGTCATCGGCATCCCGTTCTACGTCTGGGACCTGGCGGAACGCTTCCGCGAGGACGTCGTGGACGACTTCGTGGCGGAGTACGAGGCGGGGCGCACCCCCAACCCCTGCCTGCGCTGCAACGAGAAGATCAAGTTCGCCGCCCTGCTCGACAAGGCGCTGGCCCTCGGCTTCGACGCCGTGTGCACCGGCCACTACGCCACGGTCGTCCTGAACGAGGACGGCACCCGGGAGATGCACCGCGCCTCCGACATGGCCAAGGACCAGAGCTACGTCCTCGGCGTCCTGGACGAGAAGCAGCTCGCGCACGCCATGTTCCCGCTCGGGGACACCCTCACCACCAAGGACGAGATCCGGGCCGAGGCCGAACGCCGGGGCCTGGCGGTCGCGAAGAAGCCCGACAGCCACGACATCTGCTTCATCGCCGACGGTGACACCCAGGGCTTCCTGGCCGGCCGGCTCGGCGGCCCGGCGGAGGGCGACATCCTCGACGAGTCCGGCGCGAAGGTCGGTACCCACGAGGGCGCGTTCGGCTTCACCATCGGCCAGCGCAAGGGCCTGCGCATCGGCCACCCCGCCCCCGACGGCAAGCCCCGCTACGTCCTGGACATCTCGCCGGTGAACAACACGGTGACGGTCGGCCCGGTCGAGGCACTCGACGTCACCGCCCTCACCGCGATCAAGCCCCGCTGGTGCGGCACCGCCCCCTCCGGGCCCGGTACGTACACCGCGCAGCTGCGCGCCCACGGCGGCGAGACCGAGGTGACGGCCGAGCTGACCGACGGCGTCCTGTCCGTCACCTTCACCGAGCCCGTGCGCGGCGTGGCGCCCGGCCAGGCGGTCGTGCTGTACGACGGGACCCGGGTCGTCGGATCGGCGACCATCGCCACGACGGTGCGCAAGGAGAAGGCGGCGGCCGGCTGACGGCCGGGTCGCTCCCCTGCGACGACCCGGCCGCTCCGGCCCCCGCGGACGCCCTACGACACGGCGGTCCGCAGGAACGGGCTCCTGGCGAAGAAGTCCGCCAGGACCGGCGCGATCACGTGCGGTGCCAGCTCGCGGGTCTGGCCCGTCAGCGTGCGGTGCCTGGCCCGGGGGATCGCGGCCGCGAGGGCCAGGGTCGTCCGGTGCGCCACCTCCGTGCTGAAACCCCCGGTCACCACCAGGGTGCGCGCGGTGACCGACGCCAGCCGCGCGGCGGGCACCGAGCCGTCGCCCAGCAGGGCGTCGTCGTAGGCCAGGGTGTGCGCCACCGCTTCCAGTCCTGACCACAGCGGGTCCCGGCGCATACGCGCGATCATGTCCTCGGGGACACCGCTCCGGGACAGGTACAGCGCCACGGCGCCCCCCCGGTCGCCCTTCGCCAGCAGCCGGTGCAGCAGCGCCGTGGAGCGGGACCTGTACAGGAGAGCGGTCGCTCCCGGGGTGTACGGCGGCTCGTAGACCGCCAGCATGTCCACGGGCAGCCCGGCCGCCTGCGCCTCCAGGGCCAGTGCCCCGCCCGACAGCATGCCGAACACCGAGACGCGCCCGCCCACCGCCGCCGCGACCGAGGCCAGGTCCTCGATCTCACGGCGGAGCGAGTACGGCCCGCCGTCGCCGCTCGCCCCGCGGCCCCGCCGGTCGTACGTGACGGCCGTGAAGCGCGGGGCCAGCAGGGCGGCCAGCGGCGCCTCGTCGGCCGAGGTGCTGAGGGCCCCGCCGACCAGGATCACCGGCGGCCCTTCGCCGCGGCGGCGGTACGCGATCGGCGTACCGTCGCGGGAGAGAGTCTTGTCCATGCGAGGGTGGACTGCCGCGCCCCGCGGAACTCATCGCCCGGGCGCGGAAATATTTCTGACGGTCAGCCGGAGACGACCTCCGTGGCGTAGAAGCAGAAGTGGTCCCTGATCGCGGCGACTTGTTCCTCGGGCTCCGGATAGGCCCAGACGAGGTCCTCGGCGCCGGGCACCGACCAGTACGACGCGTCCCCCTTGAACGGGCAGTGCGTACGGGTGTCCGAGGGGGTCAGCAGGTCGGTGCGCACGTCCCCGGGCGGCAGGTAGTAGCGGTCGGGGCAGCCTGTCTCGCGCAGCACCAGCGGGCGGTGGCTCTCGGCGAGCACCCGCCCGTCGTGCACCGCGCGCACGTGCACGGGGGCCGGTCCGACGGTGATGGTGTGTCCTGTGATGGAGGCCATAGCTGCTTCAGCCCCCGGAGCGGCCGGTTTCTTCCCGTACCGGGGGAGCGGTCGTACCGTGGTCGCATGAACATCTGTGTCTTCCTCTCGGCGGCCGACCTCGACGACCGCTACACCGTGCCCGCCCGCGAATTCGCCGAACTGCTCGGGAGGGGCGGACACACCCTGGTCTGGGGCGGGTCGGAGAGCGGGCTGATGAAGGTCGTCGCCGACGGGGTCCAGGAGTCCGGCGGTCGGCTCGTCGGGGTGTCGGTGGACTTCCTGGCGGCGAAGGCGCGCACGAACGCCGACGAGATGGTGATCGCCAAGGACCTGGCCGAGCGCAAGGCCCTGCTCCTGGAGAAGTCCGACGCGATCGTGATCATGGTCGGTGGCACGGGGACGCTCGACGAGGCGACCGAGATCCTGGAGCTGAAGAAGCACGGCAAGCACACCAAGCCCGTCGTCCTGCTGAACACCGCCGGGTTCTACGACGGCCTGCGCCAGCAGTTCCAGCGCATGGAGGACGAGGGCTTCCTGCCGCTCCCGCTGACCGAGCTCGTGTTCTTCGCCAAGGACGGTGTCGGCGCCCTGGCCTACCTGGAGGAGTCGGCCGGCCTGCGGTGACGGGAGCGCGGGACCCGGCACGGGGAGCGGACCGTGCCCGTCCGTGGAGCCGCGGCCGGCCCGGTGCGCCGCGGCGCGGGCCCGCCCGGGACACCTGAGGAGCCCGACGGCCTGCGGTGATGCGAGCATGAGGGCATGCCTACTCACCTCATCACCGGTGCCGGCTCCGGTATCGGCTCGGCCGTCGCGCGCCGCCTGCTGGAGCGCGGCGACGAACTCGTGCTGCTGGCACGGGACGCCGGACGCGCCAAGGAGCTCGCGGCCCTCCACCCCGGGGCCCGCACACTGGTCGGCGACCTCGGCAACCCCGACCGGCTCTCCTGGGCGTTCGGGCAGCAGCCGATGCCCGAACGCCTCGACTCGCTGCTGCACATCGCGGGTGTCGTCGAACTCGGCCCGGTCGGCGACCTCACCCCCAAGGCCTGGCACTTCCAGCTCAACGCCAACCTCGTCTCCCCGGCCGAACTGACACGCCTGCTGCTGCCGCAGCTGCGCGCCACCCGGGGCCAGGTCGTCTTCGTGAACTCCGGCGCCGGTCTCGCCGCGCACGCCGGATGGGGCGCGTACGCCGCCAGCAAGCACGGCCTCAAGGCACTCGCCGACTCGCTGCGCCACGAGGAGCACGGCAACGGGGTCCGGGTCACCTCCGTCTACCCGGGCCGCACCGCCAGCCCGATGCAGGCCAAGGTCCACCAGCAGGAGGGCAAGGAGTACGACGCCTCCCGCTGGATCGACCCGGAGTCCGTGGCCACCACG
The DNA here is from genome assembly GCF_042886395.1 of Streptomyces sp. NPDC058008. Lineage (NCBI taxonomy): Bacteria > Bacillati > Actinomycetota > Actinomycetes > Kitasatosporales > Streptomycetaceae > Streptomyces > Streptomyces sp. NPDC058008. The sequence goes on from NZ_JBHVQX010000003.1 coordinate 166,205, forward strand.
GTCCTGCTGGCCCTCGACCTGCCGCGCGACGCCGAGATCAACGACCTGACGGTGCGCCCCGGCCGCTGACGAGCCGCCGGACCGGCCTCCGGGAGCGCCCGCCCCGGAGGCCCGTAGGCTTTCCGCGTGAGCGAGAAGAGCGGGTTCAGCGCGAGTGCGGCCACCGGTATCGGGTCCATGCCGGGGGGAGACGCCCGGGAGGCGGCCAGGACCGTCACCGGGTCCTTCGCGGACGGCCGGGGCATGCCGTATCTGGCGGAACTGCCCGCGCGCGGCCCCGGCGCGGACATGACCGGGCGCACCGTCGGCCTGCTCGTCGAGATGTACGGCCACGTCGAGCCCAGCGGCTGGCGGATCAGCGACCGGCCCGGCCGCGACACCCGGCGGGCCCGCTCCTGGCTCGGCGAGGACCTCGACGCCCTGGAGGAGTTCACCCAGGGCTACGAAGGGCTGCTCAAGGTCCAGGCCGTCGGCCCCTGGACGCTCGCCGCGGGACTCGAACTGCGCGGCGGCGAGGCCATGCTGGGCGACCCCGGCGCCTGCCGCGACCTGGCGGGCTCACTGGCCGAGGGGCTGCGCTCCCACCTCGCGGAGGTGCGCCGCAGGGTCCCCGGCGCCGAGGTCGTGCTCCAGCTCGACGAACCCTCCCTGACCGCCGTGCTGCGCGGGCGGATCAGGTCGGCCAGCGGCTACCGCACCTACCGCGCCGTCGACCGCCAGACCGTCGAGGGAACACTGCGGGACGTGCTCTCGGTCAACGCGGCGGGGCTCACCGCCGTCCACTCCTGCGCCCCTGAGGTGCCGTTCGCCCTGCTGCGCCGCGCCGGAGCGGGAGCCGTCTCCTTCGACTTCTCGCTGCTCACCGAGCGTGAGGAGGAGGCGATCGGGGAGGCCGTCGAAGGCGGCACCCAGCTCTTCCTCGGCGTGGTTCCCGGCCTCGACGGCGCCTCGACCGCATTGTCGGACCCGGGCGGTAGCGTCAAGGAGGTCAGGACGTTGTGGAGCAGGCTGGGGCTGGATCCGGGGACTCTCAGCGAGTCCGTCGTGATCACCCCGTCCTGCGGGCTCGCGGGAGCGTCGCCCGCGTACGCGCGCGCCGCGCTCGCCCACTGCGCCCGGGCCGCGAGGTCGCTCGCGGACAACCCGGAGTAACGGGTCGTGGAGTCAACGGGGCAACGGGAGGAACGGACGATGGCCGGCGAACAGCAGGCAGGACAGCTGACCGGTGTGCCGGCGGAGGTGCGGGAACGGCACGCACTCCTCGCCGAGCAGATCGAGGAGCACCGCTTCCGGTATTACGTGAAGGACCAGCCGGTCATCGACGACGCCGAGTTCGACCGGCGGATGCGCGCGCTGGAGGCCATCGAGGAGGAGCACCCCGAGCTGCGCACACCGGACTCGCCGACCCAGAAGGTCGCGGGCCCGTACACCACGGAGTTCACCTCCGTCGAACACCGCGAGCGCCTGCTCTCCCTGGACAACGCCTTCGACGACGGTGAGCTCGCGGCCTGGGCCGAGCGGGTCGCCAAGGACGTGGGCCGGGGCGGGTACCACTTCCTGTGCGAGCTGAAGGTGGACGGCCTCGCCGTCAACCTCACCTACGAGCACGGCAGGCTGACGCGCGCCGCGACCCGGGGCGACGGCCGGACGGGCGAGGACATCACCCCCAACGTCCGTACGATCGCCGACATCCCGCTCCGCCTCCAGGGCGACGACGTCCCCGCGCTCGTCGAGATCCGCGGCGAGGTCTTCTTCCCGATGGAGGCCTTCGAAGGGCTGAACGCCCGGCTGGTGGAGGCAGGCGACAAGCCCTTCGCCAACCCGCGCAACGCGGCGGCCGGATCGCTGCGGCAGAAGGACCCCAAGGTCACCGCCACCCGCCCGCTCCACATGGTGGTGCACGGCATCGGTGCCCGGGAGGGCTTCGACATCGACCGGCTCTCCCAGGCGTACGACCTGCTGAGAGGGTGGGGCCTGCCGACCGCCAGGCACAACAAGGTGGTGGGGTCCCTCGACGAGGTGCGCGAGTTCATCACCTACTTCGGCGAGAACCGCCAGTCCGTCGAGCACGAGATCGACGGAGTCGTCGTCAAGCTCGACGAGATCCCGCTCCAGGGCAGGCTGGGCTCCACCTCGCGCGCGCCGCGCTGGGCCATCGCCTGGAAGTACGCGCCGCAGGAGGTCAACACCAAGCTGGTCAACATCCGGGTCGGCGTCGGACGCACCGGCCGCGTCACCCCGTACGCCCAGGTCGAACCGGTCGAGGTGGCGGGGTCGGAGGTCGAATTCGCCACCCTGCACAACCAGAACGTCGTGAAGGCCAAGGGCGTCCTCATCGGTGACACCGTGGTGCTCCGCAAGGCGGGCGACGTCATCCCGGAGATCCTCGGGCCGGTCGTGGACCTGCGCGACGGCAGCGAGCGCGCGTTCGTCATGCCGTCCGAGTGCCCCGAATGCGGAACGGCGCTGCGCCCCATGAAGGAGGGCGACATCGACCTCCGCTGCCCCAACGCCCGCTCCTGCCCGGCCCAGTTGAGGGAGCGCCTGGCCTATCTGGCAGGCCGTAAGTGCCTGGACATCGACCACTTCGGCTATGTGGCGGCCGCGGCCCTGACCAAGCCGCTGGAGCCCGAGGAGGCACCGCTGCTGGACGAGGGCGACCTCTTCGGCCTGACGGTGGAGCAGCTGCTGCCGATCCGGGCGTACGTCCTGGACGCGGACAGCGGGCTGCCCAAGCGCGACCCGAAGACGGGCGAGGAGAAGATCGCCACGGTCTTCGCCAACCAGCTGGGCGAGCCGAAGAAGAACGCCCTCGGCATGCTGGAGGGCATCGCGGCGGCCAGGCAGGCACCGCTCGCCCGGATCCTCACCGGGCTGTCGATCCGGCACGTCGGACCGGTGGCCGCCGTCGAACTGGCCCGGCAGTTCCGGTCCGTGGACCGGATCGACGAGGCGTCCGAGGCGGAGCTGGCCGCGGCGGACGGGGTGGGGCCCATCATCGCCGCCTCGGTCAAGCAGTGGTTCGCCGAGGACTGGCACCGCGAGATCCTGCGCAAGTGGCGGGAGGCCGGGGTCCGGATGGAGGACGAGGGAGCGGGCGAGGAGGAGGGGCCGCGGCCCCTGGAGGGACTCACCGTCGTCGTCACCGGCACGCTGACCGCGCACACCAGGGACGGCGCCAAGGACGCACTCCAGAACCTCGGGGCGAAGGTCACCGGATCCGTCTCGAAGAAGACCTCCTTCGTGGTGGTCGGCGACAACCCCGGTTCGAAGTACGACAAGGCGATGCAGCTGAAGGTGCCCGTCCTCGACGAGGAGGGCTTCGCGGTCCTCCTCGAACAGGGTCCGGACGCCGCCCGGGAGGCCGCGGTCCCCGCCGAGGCCTGACCGAGGCGCGATCGAGACCCTGGGGGCGCTTGGCCGTGGGCGAGGGGGGAATCAAACGGACGAGGGGGACAGGAGGGGGCCGGGAGGCCCGGTTCCGCCCGCCCGCGTCACCTGTTCGGCGCATATCAGACCGTCAGGGGTGTCAGGTCCGCATTCGGGCAAGAGCTGCAGAGCGCTGCCCGCGGGGGCCCTCGTCGGCCTACTGTTGAACGAGCACCTGCCGTGCCCGGCTGCGTGGTGGGATCTGGATCGTGGTGGCGTGGGGGCGGGGGCCACCGTGGGACTTCGGCACCGCCGGCTGTGAGAGGGACGGAATGAAACCGACCGAGAGCGCCGCACCGGTGTCGCGGCTGCAGGGTTTCGCTGGCCTCACGTCGAGAGTGGGCGCCGCCGTCGTAGCGGTCGCCGCGGTGCAGCTCGCGGCCGGCTTCTACCGCACGGTCCAGGACGGCCACGCCCTCTTCCCGGCCGGCACCGCGGGCTGGTCGCTCGCCCTGCTCACCGGAATCATCGTCGGACACCTGGTCGCCCTGGGGCGCGACCGCTGGTGGGGCGGCACCGGTTCCGGCGCCGCCCTCACGCTCGCCGTCCTGCTGCTCTACGGCTGGGTCGCCGCCGGGCTGGTCAGCCTCGTCGTCGTGGTGCTCGTCGGCACGGCCAGGCGCCACCGCTGGTGGCAGGGACTGCTGCACGGGGCGGTGGACATACTCGGCGTCGGGGCGGCCGCGCTCGTGCTGTCCGTCTTCGGCGAGGTGCCGACCGTCGAGTCGCCCTGGCTGCCGCTCCACTGGGGCATCCGGGCCGTGCCGGAGGTGCTGCTCGCCGCCGGTACGTACCTCGTCGTCACCCGCGTCCTGCTCTGGTACGCCAGGGCGTCGCAGAGCGGCGGGCTGCCGACGATCGCCCGCACCGCGCTGCTGCGCCAGGGACTCGTCGCGGTCGCCCTGCTCGGCATCGCCCCGCTGATCTGCGTGGTGGCGTCCGCCATGCCCGTCCTGCTGCCGCTCTTCGCCGTGCCGCTGATCGCGCTGGACTCCACCCTCTGGATCGCCCGCGCGCGGGCCGAGGAACAGCTCAGGGACCCGCTCACCGGCCTGCCCAACCGCCAGTGGCTCCTGGAGCGCACCTGGACGGCCCTGGAGGAGGCCGGCGCGACCGGGGTCAGATCCGCGCTCGTCCTCATCGACCTCGACCGTTTCAGGGCCGTGAACGACACCCTCGGCCATCTCGCCGGGGACCGGCTCCTGCTCCAGATAGCGGAGCGGCTGCGGCTCGCGCTGCCGCGCGGCGCGGAGGCCGCCCGGCTCGGCGGCGACGAGTTCGCCGTGCTGCTTCCGACCGCGGACTCGACCACCAGCGCCCAGCGCGTCGCCCGCCACCTGGTCGCCGAACTCTCCTCCCCCCTCGATCTCGACGGCCTCACCCTGGTGCTGGAGGCCAGCGCGGGGGTCGCCGTCCACCCCGACCACGCGCTGGACGCCGAAGGCCTGCTCAGGCGGGCGGACGTGGCCATGTACCAGGCCAAGCGGGACCGCACGGGCGTGGAGGTCTACGAGTCCAAGCGCGACAGCAACACCCCGGACCGGCTCGGCCTCCTGGGCGACCTGCGCCGGGCCCTGGACGCCCGCGAGGTCGAACTCCACTACCAGCCCAAGGTCCGTTTCGACGGCCAGGTGGCCGGTCTCGAAGCGCTCGTGCGCTGGGTGCACCCGGAGCGCGGGCGGGTCCCCCCGGACGAGTTCATCGCCATCGCGGAATCCTCCGGGCTGATGCCCCACCTCACCGAGTACGTGCTGGAGACCGCGCTGGCCCAGGTGGCGCGGTGGCGGGCGCAGGGCCTGTTCGTCCCCGTCGCGGTCAACGTCTCACCGCGCGACGTCCACACCCCCGGTTTCGCCGGCAGCGTCGCCGCCCGGCTCGCGCGGCACGGCGTGCCGGCCGGTGCCCTGCAACTGGAGATAACGGAGCACGTCCTGCTGGAGGACCCGCAGCGGGCCGCCGACACCCTGGCGGGGCTCACCGGGCACGGGGTCAAGATGTCCCTCGACGACTTCGGCACCGGCTACTCCTCCCTCGTCCACCTGCGGAAGCTGCCGGTGAGCGAGCTCAAGATCGACCGGTCGTTCGTGGCCCGGCTGGCCGTGGACAACGAGGACGCCGAGATCGTCCGCTGCACCATCGACCTCGCCCACTCGCTCGGGCTGATCGTCGTCGCCGAGGGCGTGGAGGACGACGAGACCTGGGAGCGGCTGCGGGACCTGCGCTGCGACGCCGTGCAGGGCTGGCTCGTCGCCGCCGCGATGCCGCCGCAGGAGACCACGGCCTGGCTGCGGGCCCGCGGTGAGCACGGCTGGCGCCGGCCGTCGGAGCTGGAGGCCGCGGCCGCCCAGGCGGTGGCACCCGAGCAGGCCCCCCGGTCCGCGGGGCACGCGCTGAATCCCGGTCCGGCCACGGCCTGAGACCCGCCGGGGACCGGGCCGGTGCGCGGCGGCGGGCCGGCCGGTGGCCGTTTTGTCCTCAATCGGTGTCCGGGCTGCCCGCACGCGCCGCGGACGAGTCCGGGGACCCCATAGGATTGGGCCAAAACCACACACCGAACCCTGAGGATCGCTGCATGCCTGGCATCACGCGCGAGGAGGTCGCCCACCTCGCCCGGCTGGCGCGTCTGGAGCTGAAGGGCGAAGAGCTCGAACACTTCGCCGGTCAGCTCGACGACATCATCGGCGCGGTCGCCCGCGTCTCCGAGGTCGCCGACCAAGACGTACCGCCGACCTCCCACCCGCTGCCGCTGACCAACGTCATGCGCGCGGACGAGGTCCGTCCGTCGCTCACCCCCGAGCAGGCGCTCTCCGGCGCCCCGGCCCAGGAGCAGCAGCGTTTCAAGGTGCCGCAGATCCTGGGGGAGGACTAACAGCCATGACGGACATCAGCACCATCATCAAGCTCACCGCGGCCGAGATCGCCGCGAGGATCGCGTCCGGCGAGCTGACGGCCGTCGAGGTCACCGAGGCCCACCTGGCCCGGATCGACGCCATCGACGAGAAGGTCCACGCCTTCCTGCACATCGACCGCGAGGGCGCGCTCGCGCAGGCCCGCGCCGTCGACGCCAAGCGAGAGGCGGGCGAGAAGCTCGGCCCGCTGGCCGGCGTCCCGCTCGCGCTCAAGGACATCTTCACCACGCGGGACATGCCGACCACCGTCGGTTCGAAGATCCTCGAAGGCTGGGTCCCGCCGTACGACGCGACCCTCACGAAGAAGCTGAGGGCCGCCGACGTCGTCATCCTCGGCAAGACCAACATGGACGAGTTCGCCATGGGGTCCTCCACCGAGAACAGCGCCTACGGCCCGACCGGGAACCCCTGGGACCTCACCCGCATCCCGGGCGGTTCCGGCGGCGGTTCCTCCGCCGCGCTGGCCTCCTTCGAGGCGCCGCTGGCCATCGGCACGGACACCGGCGGCTCCATCCGCCAGCCCGCCGCCGTCACCGGCACCGTCGGCGTCAAGCCCACCTACGGCGGCGTCTCCCGCTACGGCATGGTCGCCTTCTCCTCCTCCCTCGACCAGGGCGGCCCCTGCGCCCGTACGGTCCTGGACGCGGCCCTGCTGCACGAGGCCATCGGCGGACACGACCCGCTCGACTCGACGTCCATCGACGCACCGGTCCCGCCGGTCGTCGAGGCCGCGCGCAACGGCTCCGTGCGGGGCATGCGCGTCGGTGTCGTCAAGCAGTTCGCGGGCGAGGGCTACCAGGCCGGCGTCGTCCAGCGCTTCGAAGAGTCGGTCGAGCTGCTGAAGTCCCTCGGCGCCACGGTCGTCGAGCTGGACTGCCCGTCCTTCGACCTCGCCCTTTCGGCGTACTACCTGATCGCGCCGTCCGAGTGCTCCTCGAACCTCGCGCGCTTCGACGCCATGCGCTACGGCCTGCGCGTCGGCGACGACGGCACGCGCTCCGCCGAGGACGTCACCGCGCTCACCCGCGAGGCGGGCTTCGGCGACGAGGTCAAGCGCCGCATCATCCTCGGCACGTACGCGCTCAGCTCCGGCTACTACGACGCGTACTACGGCTCGGCGCAGAAGGTCCGCACGCTCATCACCCAGGACTTCGAGAAGGCCTTCGAGCAGGTGGACGTCATCGTCTCCCCGACGACGCCCACCACCGCCTTCCCGATCGGCGAGCGCGCTGACGACCCGATGGCGATGTACCTCGCGGACCTGTGCACCATTCCGACCAACCTCGCCGGAAACTCCGCCATGTCGCTGCCCTGCGGCCTGGCCCCGGAGGACGGCCTGCCGGTCGGGCTGCAGATCATCGCCCCCGCCATGAAGGACGACCGGCTGTACAAGGTCGGAGCCGCCGTCGAGGCCGCCTTCGTGGAAAAGTGGGGGCACCCGCTGCTCGAGGAGGCTCCGTCACTGTGAGTGCCATGGCAAAGAAGGCCAAGAACTTCAAGAAGTCCAAGTCCGGCGTGTACCTGTCGCTCGGCACCACCGCTTTCGGCGCGCTCAGCGTCGTCAAGCAGGCGAGGATGGCCCGCCAGGACAACGACACGCTGCGGCTGATCGACGCCGCCGTGTCCGCCGCCGCGATCGTGACCGGCATGGCGATCCTCTACCGCGAACTCAAGCGTCTCGGCGACGACGACGTCCTGCTGGGCTGAGAGGGAAAGTTTCACCGTGACTGTCATCGACCTGGAGTCGTACGAGGACGCCCTCGCGACGTACGACCCCGTCATGGGCCTTGAGGTCCATGTCGAGCTCGGCACCAAGACCAAGATGTTCTGCGGCTGCTCCACCGAGCTCAAGCAGGACGCGAACTCGCAGACCTGTCCGGTCTGCCTCGGACTGCCGGGCGCGCTGCCGGTGGTCAACGAGATCGGCGTCGAGTCCGCCATCAAGATCGGGCTCGCGCTGAACTGCGAGATCGCCGAGTGGTGCCGCTTCGCCCGGAAGAACTACTTCTATCCGGACATGCCGAAGAACTTCCAGACCTCCCAGTACGACGAGCCGATCGCCTTCGACGGCTATCTGGACGTCCAGCTGGAGGACGGCGAGATCTTCCGCGTGCAGATCGAGCGCGCCCACATGGAGGAGGACACCGGCAAGTCGACGCACGTCGGCGGTGCCACCGGCCGCATCCACGGCGCCTCCCACTCGCTGCTCGACTACAACCGGGCCGGCATCCCCCTCATCGAGATCGTCACCAAGCCGATCGAGGGGGCCGGCGCACGCGCCCCCGAGGTCGCCAAGGCGTACGTCGCCGAGCTCCGCGAGCTCATCAAGGCGCTCGGTGTCTCGGAAGCCCGGATGGAGATGGGCCAGATGCGCTGCGACGTGAACCTGTCGCTGCGCCCGCACGGCCGCGAGGCGTTCGGCACCCGCTCCGAGACGAAGAACGTCAACTCGCTGCGTTCCGTCGAGCGCGCCGCCCGCTTCGAGATCCAGCGCCACGCCGCGGTGCTGAACTCCGGCGGCACGATCGTGCAGGAGACCCGGCACTTCCACGAGGAGGACGGCTCCACCACGGCCGGCCGCATCAAGGACAACGCCGAGGACTACCGCTACTTCCCCGAGCCCGACCTGGTGCCCGTGGCCCCGGCCCGCGCCTGGGTCGAGGAGCTCCGCGAGGGGCTTCCCGAGCTGCCGCGGCTGCGCCGCAAGCGGCTCAAGGAGGAGTGGGGCGTCAACGAGCACGACATGCAGTCCATCCTCAACGCGGGGGCGGTCGACCTGATCGTCGCCACGACGGACGCGGGCGCTCCCTCCGACCAGGCCCGCAAGTGGTGGATGGGCGAGCTCGCCCGCAACGCCAACGAGACCGGCCGCAGCCTGGACGAGCTGCCCGTCACCCCGGCGCAGGTCGCCCGGGTGGCCGAGCTCGTCGCCTCGGGCGACCTCAACGACAAGCTGGCGCGCCAGGTCCTGGAGGGTGTCCTCGCGGGCGAGGGCGACCCGGACACCGTCGTGGAGAAGCGCGGTCTCAAGGTCGTCTCCGACGAGGGCGCGCTGGGCACCGCCGTCGACGAGGCCATCGCGGCCAACGCGGCGATCGCCGACAAGATCCGCGGTGGCAAGGTCGCCGCCGCGGGCGCGCTCGTGGGCGCGGTCATGAAGGCCACCCGTGGCCAGGCGGACGCCGCGCGCGTCCGTGAGCTGATCCTGGAGAAGCTCGGCGTCGAGGGCTGATCCCCCGATCGCCCCTGGGGGGCGGTGCACCCGGCCGACGGGTGCACCGCCCCCTTTCCGCGTTTCCCGCCCGCACTCCCGCCGTCCGCTGCGGCCGTTCCCGCCTCCGGCACCCGGCGTGAGCCGCGCGGACGTTCACCGCCAGTCCGTACGGCGGTCTTCCCGCAGCCACCCGGTGTGACTAGCTTCCCGTCGTACATACGGAATCGGGAGGCTCTTTTGACGACGGACATGTCACGGCGGCGGCTCTTCGCGCTCGGGGGCGGCGCCCTCGGCGCCGCGGCGGCGGGATCGTTCCTGCCCCCGTCGCTCCAGGCGGCGATCGCCGCACAGCCCGCGGCCGGACGGTCCGGTGGCGCGGGGCTGGACGCCATCGAACACGTGGTGATCCTCACGCAGGAGAACCGGTCCTTCGACCACTACTTCGGGACGCTGCGCGGGGTGCGCGGCTTCGGGGACCGCAACGCGGTCGAACTGCCCTCCGGCAGGCCCGTCTTCGAGCAGCCGGGACCCGCGGGCACCACCGTCCTGCCGTTCCCCGTGCGCGGGGCCGCCGAGACGCAGAAGAAGGACCTCCAGTACATCGGCGCCCTCGACCACTCGTGGAGCGGTGGCGCCAGGGCCTGGGCCGACGGCTGGATGGACGGCTGGGTCACCGCGAAGACCGCCGCGACCATGGCGTACTACGACCGCGCCGACCTCCCGCTGCACCACGAGCTGGCCGACACCTTCACCGTCTGCGACGCCTACCACTCCTCGATCCACAGCTCCACCAGCCCGAACCGCAACCACCTGTGGAGCGGCCGGACGGGCGACGAGGCCGACGGCAGGCGGGCCGTGGGCAACGACGCCTACGACGAGGGCACCCATCCGGGATACGACTGGGGCACCTACGCCGAGCGGCTGGAGAAGGCCGGGCGGAGCTGGAAGACGTACACCGAGTGGGAGAACTTCACCGACAACCAGATCGAGTTCTTCGCCACCTTCAAGGCCGTCGCCCGCAAGGCCCTGGCACGCACCGGCGGCCACACCTACATGGAGTCCTTCTACGCCACCGTGCGCGAGGCGGGCACGGCGGGCGAACGGGAGCGGCTGCTGGGGCTGCTCGACGAGGGCGTCGCCGCGCTGACCGGGGCCGAGCGCAGCCTGTTCGAGCGGGGACTGCGGCGGGTGGAGACGGGCACGCTGGCCGACGCGTTCGCCCGGGACGTGGCCGCGGGCACGCTGCCCGAGGTCTCCTACCTGGTCCCGTCGGCGGTGGACTCCGAGCACCCGAGCGTCTCCTCGCCGGTGCACAGCGCGACCATCGTCTACAAGATCCTGGACGCGCTCGGCAGGCACCCCGACGTGTGGCGGCGCACCGTCGTCCTCATCAACTACGACGAGAACGACGGCTTCTTCGACCACGTACCCCCGCCGGTCGCCCCCGCCGAGGTGACCGAGGAGCACTGGGAGGGCAGGCCCACCGGGCTCGGCGTACGCGTGCCCCTGCTGGTCGTGTCCCCGTGGTCGGTCGGCGGATACGTCTGCTCCGAGGTCTTCGACCACACCTCCGTGATCCGCCTCCTGGAGCGCTGGACCGGGGTGCGCGAGCCCAACATCGGCGACTGGCGGCGCCAGGTCGCCGGCGACCTCACCTCGGCGTTCGACTTCGGCCGTCCGCGGCGGCAGCCGGAGACGGAACGCCCGGGCGCGATCCCGCCGTTCGGCGGACGCTGGCAGCCCAGGCCGCCGGCCGTCCAGCGCATGCCCGTCCAGGAGCCCGGCACCCGCCCGGCACGGCCGCTGCCCTACCAGCCGGACGCCCAGGCGAAGCGCGTGGACGGGGAGCTGCGGGTCTCCCTCACCAACACCGGCCGGTCCTCCGCGCACTTCGCCCTCCACCCGTACGCCGGGGAGTTCCCCGCTCCGCAGCACAAGGACGTCAGGCGCGCCGCACGCTGGACGGTGCCGCTGACCGGCGAGGCGTACCGCTTCACGGTCACCGGGCCGAACGGCTTCCGGCGGGAGTTCGAGGGCGCGGCCGACGGCGCCGCCGAAGTCTCCTCCCGCGTCGACGCCCACGAGCGGGACCTGCACCTCACGCTGCGCAACAACGGCCGCCGGACGCTCACCTTCACCGTGCGGCCCCTCGGGTACGTCGACGAGGACGACCTGCGCGACTGGACCCGGACCGTCGCGGTCAAGCCGGGGCGCAGCCGTACGGTCGTGCACTCGGCGGCCGACGCCCACGGCTGGTACGACCTCGTGGTCACGGCGGACGAGGCGGGGTCCTTCCGGCGACGGCTGATGGGCCACATCGAGAACGGCAGGGCCAGCGTCTCCGGCTGAGGTCCGGGGGCCGGGACGGGAGGGGAGACCCGCCCGGCGCCGGGGTGCGGGCGTGCGCCGGGCGGCGGAGGCGGTCGCCGGGCCGTGTGACCATGACCACGAAAGCGACAAAAGGTCAGGAACGGCTGACAGAGTGAGGCTCCCAGGTCATGCGACTTCGCGGGATGTTTCCCTTATGTCCCCCCGCGGTCCACGAACCCCAGGAGCAGTCCGTTGGCCGCCATCGCACGCTGGTGCCTCAGGCACCGCCTCGCCACCGTCCTCATCTGGCTGTTCGCCCTCGGAGGTGTCGCCACGGCGGCGGGGTTCGCGGGTTCCGCGTACTCCAACGACTACGAGGTCCCCGGCACCGAGTCGGGTCTGGCGGCCGGACTCCTCCAGTCGGGGTTCGAGGACCCCGGCGGTGACACCGGCACCGTCGTCTGGCACACCGAGGGCTCCACCGTCCGCGACCCCGGTGTCGAGCGCACGATGACCACGACGCTGCACGCCATCGGCGCCCTGCCCGGTGTCGGAGACGTCACCGGGCCGTACGGAACCGCGTCCGCGGCCCAGGGGCAGATCAGCGCGGACGGGCACACCGCCTACGCGACGGTCACCTTCGACCACCGGGCCGGTGAGATCCCGCCCGGACAGGTACGGGCCGTCGTGGACACCGCACGGGAAGCCGCGGGGGACGGGCTCCAGGTCGAACTCGGCGGTACCGCCGTCGCCACGACCGAGACACCGACGCTCCACCTCAGCGAGGTCGTCGGGGTGGCCGTCGCCGCGGTCGTCCTCTTCCTCGCCTTCGGCTCGCTCGCCGCGAGCCTCCTGCCCATCGCCACCGCCCTCGTCTCCGTCGGCACCGCCTACGCGGGCATCGTGCTGCTCGGCCACGTCATGACCGTCGCCGACTTCGCCCCGATGCTCGGCATGCTCATCGGGCTCGGCGTCGGCATCGACTACGCCCTCTTCATCGTCACCCGGCACCGGCGCGGGCTGCGCCGGGGCCTGTCCGTACCGGAAGCGGCACAGAACGCCGTCGCGACGACGGGGCGCGCCGTGGTCTTCGCCGGGGCCACCGTCTGCGTCGCCCTGCTGGGCATGCTCGTCCTGCGGCTCGGCTTCCTCAACGGTGTCGCGATCGCCGCCTCCCTCACCGTGGTGCTCACCGTCGCCGCCTCCGTGACCCTGCTGCCCGCGCTGCTCTCCCTCATCGGAACGCGGGCCCTGAGCCGGAGGGAACGCGCGCGGCTCGCCGAGCACGGCCCGTGGAGCGAACGGGCCACCGGCTTCGCCGCCCGCTGGTCGGCCTTCGTCGAGCGGCGCCCCCGGCTGCTGGGCGCGGTCGCCGCCCTCGTCATGGCGGTGCTCGCGCTGCCCACCCTCTCCCTCCACCTGGGCACCTCCGACCAGGGCAACAACCCCGCCTCGGCCACCACCCGCCAGGCGTACGACCTGCTGGCCGACGGTTTCGGCCCCGGCGTCAACGGGCCGCTGACGATCGCCGCCCGCCTCGACGGAGCCGACGACCGGCTCGCCCTGGACGGCCTGCCCGCCGTGCTGCGGGACACGGCCGGCGTCGCCTCGGTGAGCCCCGTGACGTACAACGGCAGCGGCGACACCGCGTTCCTGACCGTCGTCCCGGACTCCGCGCCGCAGTCGCAGCGGACCAGCGAACTCGTCGACCGGCTGCGCCACGACGTCCTGCCCGCGGCGGGGGACACCACCTCGCTGCGGACACACGTGGGCGGGGTCACGGCCAGTTACGACGACTTCGCGGAGATCATCATCGGCAAACTGCCGCTCTTCGTCGGTGTGGTCATCGGACTCGGCTGTCTGCTCCTGCTGCTGGCGTTCCGCTCGCTCGCGATCCCCCTCAAGGCCGCCGTGATGAACGTGGCCGCCGTGGCCGCCTCCTTCGGCGTCGTCGTCGCCGTCTTCCAGTGGGGGTGGGGGAGCGAACTGCTCGGGCTCGGCAGCGCGGGCCCCATCGAGCCCTTCCTCCCCGTGATCATGGTCTCGGTCCTCTTCGGACTGTCGATGGACTACCAGGTCTTCCTCGTCGGCCGGATGTACGAGGAATGGCTGGAGACAGGCGACAACTGCCGTTCGGTCCGGGTCGGCCTCGCGGAGACCGGCCGGGTGATCAACTCGGCGGCGGTGATCATGATCTCGGTCTTCCTCGCCTTCGTCCTCAGCGGTGACCGCGTCATCGCGATGTTCGGCATCGCGCTGGCGGCCGCCGTCGCACTCGACGCCTTCGTCCTGCGCACCCTGCTGGTGCCCGCGCTGATGCACCTGCTCGGGGGCGCGAACTGGTGGCTGCCCGCCCGCCTTGACCGGCTGCTTCCGCGCATCAGCATCGAGCCGCCGGACCACCCGGCCCCCCGTGCGAAGATCCCGGGGAAGCGCGCGGGGGAACAGGCCCAGGCCGCCCCCCAGCGCGTCCACTGAACGAGCACGAGAACCGAGGAGATGCACTGTGTTCACGGTGTCACTGGGTGACGACGGGGCGGAGCTGCGCCCGCTGGAGCCCTGGCAGGCGGAGGAGTTCCTGGCCCACATGGACCGGGCGCGCGCCCTGGTCGACCCCTGGATCCCGTTCGCCGCGGCGGCCACGGACCTCACCTCCGCACGGGCCCTGCTCCAGCGCTACGCCGACAAGCAGGCGGCCGACACCGGCCGGATCCACGGCATCTGGCTGGACGGCACACTCGTCGGCGGCGTCCTCTTCCGGATATTCGACGCGGAGAGCGGCACCTGCGAGGTCGGCTGCTGGCTGGAGGGGGCGGCGGAGGGCCGGGGCCTGGTGACCCGCGCGTCACGGAAGCTGATCGACTGGGCCGTCGACGTGAGGGGCATGCACCGGATCGAGTGGATCGCCTCGGCCGCCAACCGGCGCAGTACCGCCGTCGCCGAGCGGCTCGGTATGACCCGTGAGGGCGTGCTGCGCGAGGCCTATCCCTACCGTGGCGAGCGTCACGACAGCGAGATCTGGGCGGTTCTGGCCCCCGAGTGGCGTAAGGGACGGGGCTGAGGAGCCCAGTGTTAAGGAGGTTCTCATACGGGACCCCTAGCGTGCGGCGCATGAACACCTCCCCCTCCACTCCGACCACTGACGACACCGAAGAGAAGAAGGCGGCGGACGGGACGGCCACCGCGCCGGACACGACGAAGCAGGCCGCTCCCACGGAAGACGTGGTCGCGGACGACGTCGCACCGGGTGTGAGCCCGTCCGACGTGACCGCGATGGACGTGGCCGCGACGGACGCGGCCGCGGAGGACGGCCTGGAGACCGATCTGGAGCCCGACCCCTACGCCGACGCCGAAGCCGCCGCGGCGGCCGGGGTCGGGACCGGAGCCGCGGCCGTGGTGGCCGCCGGGCTCGGCATCATCTCGCTCTCGGGCACGTGGACCGGCCGCGTCGTCGCGGAGCGCGAGACCCTGATCGGCCAGATCAAGACCTCCGGCGGCGGCAGCGCCGCCCAGCAGATCTCCGAGATCTACGGTGACGCCTGGCACAGCACCGCCCTCGTCAACGGGCTCTTCGCCCTGCTCGCGCTGATTGTCGGCGTCTTCGTCCTGGTCAGGCCCGCCTTCGGCACCCCCTCCCTCCGTCCGCAGGCCGGCTGGGTCCGCTCCGTCGCCGTCGCGGGCATCACGCTCGGCGTGCTCGGTGTGCTGATCTCCTTGGGCATGTACTTCGATCTCTTCCTCGCCCTGCCCTCCGCCGCAGGCTGACGGCCCCACGACAGCCGGCCCTGGCCTCGGGCCTGAGGCGTCCGGCCTCAGAACTCCGGCGTGAGACGCCCGACCTGAGACCTCGGGCGCGACACCTCGGGTGTGGGACGTCCGGTGTGAGACCTCGAGTGTGAGACCTCAAGGGTGAGACGTCCGGCGTGCGGTGTCCGGGTGCACCCGGCGCGCCGGGAGTCCCCGGCGGACCGCCTGAGACCTCCGGCCGCACCCGCCGGAGGTCTCAGGTGCACCCGCCCGGGTCAGGCCTGGCTCCCCCCGCCCGGGTCAGGCCGCCCCGTACGTCCGAGCCTCCCTCCCACCGGCCGGAGGCCTCCGGCACACCGGCCACAGGCCCCCGTTTGCAGGTCCGCCTACCCGCTGCCCACCCCCGCCTCCTACCTGTTGCCGATCCGCCGCCGGAAGGGCGTCGGTAGGGCGCACCCGTACGAACTGGCGGTGCGCCTCGGCGGAAGCGCGTAGGGGGAGTGAGCGTGGCGGGGGCGAGGAGCCGTGCCCTCGGTGCCCCCACGCTCGCTCCGCACCGACGAGAAGACCGTGCACGTCTGCACGTCTGCACGTCTGCGCACCGCACCGGACCGATCCATGGAGCCGATCCGCACGGCCGGAGAGAGCGCACCGTCCACCGGCAGTGCCCGCCCGGCCCCGATCTCACCCCGGCCCGGGGAGACGTGGGGCAAGTGGTCGGCAACCGGATCGCCCTGGCGTCACCTTGGCCCGCACCGCGCTCACCACGTCCACCGCGCCCCGCGCCCCGTGCCCCTGCCACGGTGCGACGGCTGCTCCGGCACACCGCCTCCGCCTGCACTCGTGGGGGCGGACCGAGCCCGGGGATTCGAAGCGGTGCGACGGGCGGTGGCCCCGACCTCCCCGGCACGTCAGAGTGTGCCGCGCCTCCGCCGCCCCCGACCCATCAGGCCATCCGGACCGGGCAGGCCGCCTGGCCCCGCCCGCCGGTTACCGCACCTTCAGGAGCAGGATCCGGTCGTCGCCCGGCCTCACGGTGCCACGGCCGTCCGTGTTGCTCGTGACCAGCCAGAGCTTGTCGCCGCCCGCCGCGAGCACCGTGCGCAGCCGCCCGTACTTCCCGTCCAGGAACGCCTGGGGAGGTGCCAGCGGTTCCTTGCCGGTCCTGCCCGAGAGGGGGATCCGCCAGAGCCGCTCGCCCCGCAGCGCCGCCATCCAGATCGACCCCTCGGCGTACGCGATGCCGCTCGGTGAAGCCTCGGAGGTCTTCCACTCGGCCACCGGATCGACGAAGCCGGGCTTGCCTCCCTTGCCCTCCACGACGGGCCAGCCGTAGTTCTTGCCCGGCTCGATCAGATTCAGCTCGTCCCAGGTGTTCTGGCCGAACTCGGAGGCCCAGAGCCGCTTCTCGCTGTCCCAGGCCAGCCCCTGCACATTGCGGTGCCCGTACGTGTAGACCGTCGAGTCGGCCTGGGGATTGCCGTGCACCGGCTCGCCGTCCGGCGTCATCCGCAGGATCTTGCCCCCGAGGGAGGACTTGTCCTGGGCGAGCCCCTTGTCCCCCGTCTCGCCCGTGCCCGCGTACAGCATGCGGTCGGGGCCGAACGCGATCCGCCCGCCGTTGTGGATGGTCCCCTTCGGGATGCCCCGCAGGATGGTGTCCGGCGCTCCCAACTGCTCGCCCGGGGGCTTCTTCTCGTCGTACTGCATGCGCGCGATGCGGTTGTCCGACTCGGTGGTGAAGTACGCGTAGATCAGGTGGTCCGCGCCGAACGTCGGGGCGACGGCCAGGCCGAGCAGGCCGCCCTCGCCCGCCGGCGCCACCCCCGGCACCGAGCCCAACAGGGTCTTCCTGCCGCTCTCCCCGTCGATCCGGGTGATCGTCGCGTCGTCGCGCGAGGAGACCAGCAGATCGCCCCCGGGCAGCGCCGCGAGACCCCACGGGGACGCCAGCCCCTCCGTGAGTGTCCTGACCACCTCGACCGAGCCCTTGGCCGGCGGCAGCTCCGCCGACGGGCTCGCCGAGGCCGCGGGGCTCGTCGGGGGAGCGGAGGCGCCCTCACCGACCGCCCCGCCGTCGTCGGACGAACAGGCGGACAGCAGGAGGGAGGCCGAGGCGAGCAGAGCCACCATCCCCTTGCGCAGCACGGGTGTTTGCACAGCACCGATCCTTTCGACGATCGCACCAATACTGTTCTTACACCGCAGGTCCGCGCCGGGTTCCCGATCTCCGCCGATTCCCCGCGACGGAGTCACCCCCATGACCCGCCGGCCCGCGGCAGCCCGGCTATCTCGGCCAGATCCCCCTCCGTGAGCACCAGGTCCGCCGCCTCCGCGTTCTCCACGGCCCACCGCTCCCGCTTCGCGCCAGGAACCGGCACCACATGGCGGCCCTGCCGCAGGACCCACGCCAGCGCCACCTGCGCCGGGGTGGCGCCGTGCCGTTCCGCGATCCTGCGCAGCCCCGCCACCACGGGCTGGTTGGCCGCCATCATCTCCGCCGTGAACCGGGGGTGCCTGGCCCGGAGATCATCCGGCTCGAAGCCCTCGCCGGGCTTGAGCGTGCCCGTGAGGTAGCCGCTGCCCAGCGGCATCGCCGCCAGCACACCCACACCCCGGGCGGCGCACCACGGGAGCAGGTCCTCCAGGGCCTGCGGCGACCACACCGAGAGCTCCGCCTCGACCGCGCTGACCGGAAAGACCTGCTGCACCCGCTCCAACTGCCGGATGGTGCCGTCGTGCACCCGCGCCCCCGGCCCGCGCCCGGCCCGGGCCCCCACCGCGCACAGCCCGAGCGCCCTCACCTTGCCCGCCGCCACCAGGTCGGCCATCGCACCCCAGGTCTCCTCGACCGGCACCTCGGGATCCGCACGGTGCAGCTGGTAGAGGTCGATCACGTCGGTCTGGAGCCTTCGCAGCGAGGCGTCGCAGGCACGGCGCACGTAGCCGGGACGCCCGTTGGCCACGATGTGCTGGTCGCCGACGAGCAGACCGCACTTGGTGGAGAGGAAGGCCTCGGACCGGCGCCCCTTGAGCGCCCGCCCGATGAGCAGCTCGTTGGTGAACGGCCCGTACATGTCGGCGGTGTCGAGCAGCCGGACGCCCGCGTCCAGGGCGGCGTGCACGGTCCGCACCGAGCGGTCACCGCGCTGCTGCGACGTGCTGTACGCCCAGTTCATCGGCATACATCCCAGCCCGACCGCGCCCACGGCGAGCGCCGCCGCACCGATAGTCCTGCGCTCCAACTCCCCGAACCCTCCCTCGGCCCACGTGATCACGGGGCCACCAGCATCCCAAAGTAACCTCTGCCGTTCCGCGCCCTTCGCATAGCCTCCTGACCATGACTTCGATATCTGCCACCGACGTATGGCTGCCCTTCGCCGCCGAGGAGATCCCCGGGCTTCCCGAGGGTCTCGACTACCGGTTCTGGGACGGTGGCCGGGACTACCCGGCGGACCCCGCCGACTGCGCGTTCTACGTCGTCCCGTACATGAAGGGCTCCGAGGTCGCCGTCCGTCCGCTGGAGCGGATGCGCGGGGTCCAGGTCGTCCAGACCCTCTCCGCCGGCATCGACCACGTACAGCCGGGACTCGGGCTGCTGCCCGCCGGGGTGAGGCTGTGCAACGCCAAGGGCGTGCACGAGGCGTCCACGGCCGAGCTCGCGCTCGCGCTGGTCCTGGCCTCGCTCCGCGGGTTCCCCGGCTTCGTGCACGGCCAGGACGAGGAGGAGTGGAAGTCCGGCTTCTACCCGGCGCTCGCCGACAAGTCGGTCCTCGTGGTGGGTTACGGATCGATCGGGGCGGCCATCGAGGACCGGCTCGAACCCTTCGAATGCGCGCGGGTGGTGCGCGTCGCGCGCTCCGCGCGGACGACCGGGCGCGGCCCCGTACACGCGATCGAGGAGCTTCCCGCGCTGCTCCCCGAGGCCGACATCGTCATCCTGTCCACCCCGCTGAACCCTTCCACGCAGGGGCTGGTGGGCCCCGGTTTCCTCGCCGCGATGCGGGACGGCGCGCTCCTCGTGAACGTCGCGCGGGGCGCGGTCGTCGACACGGCGGCCCTGCTCGCCGAACTCGAATCCGGGCGCCTGCGGGCCGCGCTCGACGTGACCGACCCCGAACCCCTGCCCGCGGGCCACCCCCTCTGGCATGCTCCCCACACACTGATCACCCCCCATGTGGGCGGCAGCACCTCCGCGTTCCTGCCCCGAGCCAAGCGGCTGCTGGCCGGACAGCTCACCCGGTTCGCCGCCGGGGAGCCGGTCGCCAACCTCGTCCTCACCACCGGCTGACCACGCTGCGGAGCGGACCGGCGGCGCCCCGTACCCACAACACCCCAGGTGGTCACGGAGAGTAGAGAAGGTATGTCCCTGAGTGACGGCTCTGGTGTATCGTCCACAAGAGGGATGCGCCGTGGAAGGGGCGGCGCCGGGGAGGAAGCGGATCGCGAGGGGGCGACAGGCGATGTTCGGCCAGTGGAGAGACGGACCGCGGCGGGGCGGGCAGGAGAGGTCGGCGGCAGCGAGGGCGCGAGGGCCCGCCCGTGGGGCTCTGCGGTGAGCGCCCTCGGGGCACTTCTCTCCCGGCAGCCGGCGTCGGAGCGGACCGTGGGACTGGGCACCCAGATCGTCCTCGCCGCCGTCTGCGCCGGATACGCGGTGGGGGCCGTGGTCGGCTGGGGATCCCCCTCGGTCGCCCTCTTCATGGGTGACTTCGGCCTCAGTGTCGCCGCCCTGATCGCCGCGGTGTCCTGCTTCCTCTACGCACGCGCCGGCGGCGGCCGGTTCCGGCCCGCCTGGCTCCTGTTCTCGCTCTCCTCGGCCATGGCCGCCGGGGGCAACGCGGTCTGGGGGTGGTACGAGGTGGTGCTGGGGAGCCCGGTGCCCTCCCCCTCCCTCGCGGACCTCTTCTTCCTCTGCTTCGCCCCGCCCGCCATCGTCGGGCTCCTCGTCCTGGCCAAGCGGCCCGTGACCAGGGCCGGCTGGGTCTGCCTGGTGCTGGACTCCTGGCTGATCGGCGGATCGCTGCTGACGATCTCCTGGAGCCTCGCGCTCGCCCATGCCGCCCAGGTCGCGAACGCCGAGGGGGAGAGCGTGGCCAGGGCCGCGCTCTCGCTGGCCTACCCGCTGCTCGACATCGTGCTGGTCTCCATGGTCCTGGCCCTGCACTTCCGGCGGGTCAGCAGGAACCGCTCCGCGGTGAACACCGCCATCGCCGGCCTCGCCATGACCGTGCTGTGCGACGCGCTGTTCACGGCCCCGCTGCTGCGCTCGGCGTACCACTCGGGCCAGTTGCTGGACGCGGGCTGGTTCGCCGGCTCGCTGCTCCTCGCCTACGCGCCCTGGGGCGCCCACCGCGGCCAGGACAACGCTGTCGAGGTCCCCGGCCCCGAGCCACGGGCCGCCAGCCGCCCGATCGCCGGTTCCCTCGCCGCGCTCACGCCCTACCTGGCGGCCGCGGTCTGCACCCTCGGCATCCTGTACAACGTCGTCGAGGGCCGCAGGGTCGACCGGGTGGTGGTCCTCACGGGCTGCACGGTCGTGCTCGCCCTGGTCCTCCGGCAGGCCATCATGCTCCTCGACAACATCGCGCTCACCCAGGAACTGGCCCAGAAGGAGAACCACTTCCGCTCCCTCGTGCAGGGATCGAGCGACGTCATCATGATCGCCGAGCCGAGCGGCGTGCTGCGCTACGTCAGCCCCGCCGCGGCCGGCGTCTACCGGCGGGCCGCCGAGGACCTCGTCGGCGCGGAGCTGTCGACGATCATCCACCCCGACGACCTCGGGGGAGTGGTCCACGAACTGCGCCGCTTCCTCGCCGCGCCGCCCCGCGAGGAACCCACCACCCGGATCGAGTGCCGCTTCGGATCGGGCACCGGCGACTGGCTCCACGTCGAGTCCACCGTCAACCGCCACCAGGGCGGCCTGCTGCTCAACAGCCGCGACGTGACGGAGCGCGTGAGGCTTCAGGCGCAGCTCCAGCACAACGCCGAGCACGACCACCTCACCGACCTCCCCAACCGCGCCCTGTTCACCACCCGGGTCGGCCAGGCGCTGGGAGGCCGGCGGGCCGGGGACCCGGGCACCGCGGTGCTCTTCATCGACCTCGACGGCTTCAAGGCGGTCAACGACTCCATCGGCCACCAGGCGGGCGACGAACTCCTCGTCCAGGCCGCCCGCCGCCTCCAGGAGTCCGTACGCACCTCGGACACCGCGGCGCGCCTCGGGGGCGACGAGTTCGCCGCGCTGATCGTCGGTGACGGGACCCGCGACCAGGCCGCCCGGGAGTACCAGGTCCACGAGATCGCCGACCGGCTGCGCCTCAGGCTGTCCCAGCCCTACCGCATCGGCGCCGCCGACGTCCGGGTGGCCGCTTCGATCGGGGTCGCCTTCGCCGAGCCCTCCATCACGCCCAAGGACCTCATGCGCAACGCCGACCTCGCCATGTACCGGGCGAAGGCGGGCGGCAAGGACCGGGTCGAGCTGTACGCCCCCCAGATGCAGGCGGACGTCGTGCGCCGCTCGGAGCTCGCCGCCCGGCTCCGGACCGCCCTGCGCGACGGCGAGTTCGCCCTGCTGCACCAGCCCGTCGTCCACCTCGCCAGCGGCACGGTCGCGGCCGTCGCCGCCCAGGCCCGCTGGCGCTCCGCCCAGGGCATCCTGTTCACCCCCGCCGAATTCCTGCGCGTCTCCGAGGGCAGCGAACGTGCCGCCGAACTCGGCACCTGGCTGCTGGACAAGGCCGTCGAGCAGGCCGCCGACCGCTCCCGTGCCGGACACCCGGTCTCCGTGTCCGTCCGGGTCTCGGCGGCCCGGCTCCTGGACCGGTCCCTGCCCCCGGGTTCCGTCGAGGCGCTCCTGACCCGGCACGGCCTGCCCTCCGGCGCCCTGATGATCGAAGTGGCCGACAGCGATCCCCGGGTCTCCTTCGACGAGCTGGAGCAGCGGCTGGTCGCGCTGCGCCGGCTCGGTGTCCGGATCGCGCTCGACGGCTTCGGCAGCGGGTACGCCGCGGTCAACGCCCTGCGCCGGCTCCCCATCGACGTACTGAAGCTCGACCGGTGCCTGGTGGAGGGCGTCGTCGAGTCGGCGAGGCTGCACAAGATCACCAGCGGGCTGCTGCGCATCGCCGGGGACCTCGGCATGCAGTCCGTGGCCGACGGGGTGGACGGGCCCGAGCAGGTGCGCGCCCTGCGCGCCATGGGGTGCACCCACGGCCAGGGGATGGCCTTCGCGGGACCGCTGGACGAGTACCGGCTGCGGCGCACCCTGATCCGCGGGAACTACCCCGTCCCGGGCGCCGCCCCGGCCGCTCAGCCGGTGCTCGCGGGTGGCGCGATCCCGCTCCAGACCCGCTCACATGATGAGACTCCCGTCCCACCCACTTGACACCGTGTGCGTGCCGGAGAGAGGGTCAATGCCATGCGCACCCGAATTCTCGTACTTGGAAAGCGCGTCGGCTGAAGCAGGGTCACTCATGGACACCTTGCAGACCGCACCGGCGCGCTCCCCTCGCTTGCCTCACGGCACGAGGGGTTTTTTGTTGCACCGGGACCTCTCAAAACCCCGCAAAAACACCGCATAAACCCTCAGCTTCGAGAAGAGAATGCCGATGATCGAGCAGGCAACCGGGGCCCAGCACCCGCAGCCGCGGGCCCGTAACGGCGGACCGTCCACCGCCTCCGTTGAGCACCTCACGGGCGCGCAGTCCCTCATCCGCTCTCTCGAGGAAGTCGGCGCCGACACCGTATTCGGACTCCCCGGCGGCTGCATCCTTCCCGCGTACGACCCGCTGATGGACTCCACCCGGGTCCGTCACATCCTGGTCCGCCACGAGCAGGGCGCGGGCCACGCGGCGACCGGTTACGCCCAGGCCACCGGCAAGGTCGGTGTCTGCATGGTCACCTCGGGTCCCGGTGCGACGAACCTGGTCACCCCGATCGCCGACGCCGCGATGGACTCGGTGCCGCTGGTCGCGATCACCGGCCAGGTGGCCTCCGCCGCCATCGGTACGGACGCCTTCCAGGAAGCCGACATCTGCGGCATCACCATGCCGGTCACCAAGCACAACTTCCTGGTCACCCGCGCCGAGGACATCGCGCACACGATCGCCGAGGCCTTCCACATCGCGTCCACCGGCCGCCCGGGGCCGGTCCTCGTGGACATCGCCAAGGACGCGCTCCAGGCGAAGACCGCCTTCAGCTGGCCGCCGACGATGGACCTGCCCGGCTACCGCCCGGTCACCAAGCCGCACGCCAAGCAGATCCGCGAGGCCGCCAAGCTCATCACCCAGGCCAAGCGCCCGGTGCTGTACGTCGGTGGCGGCGTCATGAAGGCCGGCGCCACCGCCGAGCTGAAGGTCCTGGCCGAGCTCACCAAAGCGCCCGTCACCACCACCCTGATGGCGCTCGGCTCCTTCCCCGACAGCCACCCGCTGCACGTGGGAATGCCCGGCATGCACGGTTCGGTCACCGCCGTCACCGCGTTGCAGAAGGCCGACCTGATCGTCGCGCTCGGCGCCAGGTTCGACGACCGCGTCACCGGCAAGCTGGACAGCTTCGCCCCGTACGCCAAGATCGTCCACGCCGACATCGACCCCGCCGAGATCGGCAAGAACCGTGCCGCGGACGTCCCGATCGTCGGCGACGCCCGCGAGGTCATCGCCGACCTGGTCCAGGCGGTCCAGGCCGAGCACAACGACGGCCACACCGGCGACTACGGCGCCTGGTGGAAGGACCTCGACCGCTGGCGCGAGACCTACCCGGTCGGCTACGACCTGCCGGAGGACGGCAGCCTCTCGCCGCAGCAGGTCATCGAACGCATCGGTGAACTCGCCCCCGAAGGAACGATCTTCGCCGCGGGCGTCGGCCAGCACCAGATGTGGGCCTCGCACTTCATCCGGTACGAGCAGCCCTCCACCTGGCTCAACTCCGGCGGCGCCGGGACCATGGGGTACGCGGTCCCGGCCGCGATGGGCGCCAAGGCGGGCATGCCCGAGCGGGCCGTGTGGGCGATCGACGGCGACGGCTGCTTCCAGATGACCAACCAGGAACTCACCACCTGCGCGCTCAACAACATCCCGATCAAGGTCGCGATCATCAACAACGGCGCGCTCGGGATGGTGCGTCAGTGGCAGACCCTGTTCTACAACCAGCGGTACTCCAACACCGTGCTGCACTCCGGCGCGGACGCCGACGGCGTTCCCGCCAAGGGCACGCGGGTGCCGGACTTCGTCAAGCTGTCCGAGGCCATGGGCTGCCACGCGATCCGCTGCGAGGACCCGGCCGACCTGGACAAGGTCATCGCCGAGGCCAACGCGATCAACGACCGCCCGGTCGTCATCGACTTCATCGTCCACGAGGACGCCATGGTGTGGCCGATGGTCGCCGCCGGCACCTCCAACGACGAGGTCATGGCCGCACGTGGTGTCCGCCCCGACTTCGGCGACAACGAAGACGACTGAGAGACAGAGAGAGACCGACTCATGTCCACCAAGCACACGCTCTCCGTCCTGGTCGAGAACAAGCCCGGTGTCCTCGCCCGGATCACCGCCCTGTTCTCCCGGCGCGGCTTCAACATCGACTCGCTCGCGGTCGGTACCACCGAACATCCCGACATCTCACGCATCACCATTGTCGTGAATGTCGAGGGCCTGCCCCTGGAGCAGGTGACCAAGCAGCTCAACAAGCTGGTCAACGTCCTGAAGATCGTCGAACTCGAGCCCTCCGCAGCGATCCAGCGGGAGCTCGTCCTGGTGAAGGTCCGCGCAGACAACGAGACCCGCTCCCAGATCGTCGAGATCGTCCAGCTGTTCCGCGCCAAGACCGTGGACGTCTCCCCCGAGGCCGTCACGATCGAGGCGACCGGGGGTGCCGACAAGCTGGAGGCCATGCTCAAGATGCTCGAACAGTTCGGCATCAAGGAGCTTGTCCAGTCCGGCACCATCGCCATAGGGCGCGGCGCGCGCTCGATCACCGACCGTTCCCTGCGCGCGCTCGACCGCACGGCGTAGACCATTACCGGCCGACCCACCGGCCCGTATGGCGAGACCCGGCACCGCATCCACGCACCCCGCCGTACGGTGGGACGCAACACCTGCACACCAAGGAGAAGACCCAGTGGCCGAGCTGTTCTACGACGACGATGCCGACCTGTCCATCATCCAGGGCCGCAAGGTCGCGGTTCTTGGCTACGGCAGCCAGGGCCACGCGCACGCGCTGTCGCTGCGTGACTCGGGTGTCGACGTCCGTGTCGGTCTCCACGAGGGCTCGAAGTCCAAGGCCAAGGCCGAGGAGCAGGGCCTGCGCGTGGTCACGCCGTCCGAGGCCGCGGCCGAGGCCGACGTCATCATGATCCTCGTCCCGGACCCGATCCAGGCCCAGGTCTACGAGGAGTCCGTCAAGGACAACCTCAAGGACGGCGACGCGCTGTTCTTCGGCCACGGCCTGAACATCCGCTTCGACTTCATCAAGCCGCCGGCCAACGTCGACGTCTGCATGGTCGCTCCGAAGGGCCCGGGCCACCTGGTCCGCCGTCAGTACGAGGAGGGCCGCGGCGTCCCGTGCATCGTGGCCGTCGAGCAGGACGCCACCGGCAAGGGCCTGGAGCTCGCGCTCAGCTACGCGAAGGGCATCGGCGGCACCCGCGCCGGCGTCATCAAGACGACCTTCACCGAGGAGACCGAGACCGACCTGTTCGGTGAGCAGGCCGTCCTCTGCGGTGGCACCGCCGCCCTCGTGAAGGCCGGTTTCGAGACCCTGACCGAGGCCGGCTACCAGCCGGAGATCGCGTACTTCGAGTGCCTCCACGAGCTGAAGCTCATCGTGGACCTCATGTACGAGGGCGGCCTGGAGAAGATGCGCTGGTCCATCTCGGAGACCGCCGAGTGGGGCGACTACGTCACGGGCCCGCGCATCATCACGGACGACACCAAGGCCGAGATGAAGAAGGTCCTCGCCGAGATCCAGGACGGCACCTTCGCCAAGAACTGGATGGCCGAGTACCACAACGGCCTGCCCAAGTACAACGAGTACAAGAAGGCCGACAGCGAGTCCCTGCTGGAGACCACCGGCAAGGAGCTGCGCAAGCTCATGAGCTGGGTCGACAACGAGGACGCCTGAGTTCCCGCCGGGGACGGGTCCGCACGGTCCCGTCCCCGGCACCCGGCCGGTCCACCTCCGTGTCACTGCGGGGGAGGGACAGGTGGCAGGACGGAGGTGGCGGACGCCTGTACAGACCGTCCACCCCGTGAGGGTGATCCTTCCACCAGGGCGCCAGCGGGCGCCCGGCCGCATGGCTACACTGCTCAACACATACACGCGTCAGGGCCCACAGTGTCGTGCGTCTTCCACGCGGCTAGCCCCTCCACCGCCTGCGGCCGTCGGGACGGCCGTCCGCACTGGACTTGTGAGGACACACGTGAGCCCGAAACCTGTCGTACTCATCGCCGAAGAGCTGTCGCCCGCCACGGTTGACGCCCTGGGTCCGGACTTCGAGATCCGGCACTGCAACGGCGCGGACCGCGCCGAACTCCTCCCCGCGATCGCCGGCGTCGACGCCATCCTGGTGCGCTCCGCCACCAAGGTCGACGCGGAGGCCATCGCCGCCGCGAAGCAGCTCAAGGTCGTCGCCCGCGCCGGGGTCGGCCTGGACAACGTCGACGTCTCCGCCGCCACCAAGGCCGGCGTGATGGTCGTCAACGCACCGACGTCCAACATCGTCACCGCCGCCGAGCTGGCCTGCGGTCTGCTCGTCGCCACCGCGCGCAACATCCCGCAGGCCAACACCGCGCTGAAGAACGGCGAGTGGAAGCGCTCCAAGTACACGGGCGTCGAGCTCAGCGAGAAGACCCTCGGTGTCGTCGGCCTCGGCCGCATCGGCGTGCTGGTCGCGCAGCGCATGTCGGCCTTCGGCATGAAGATCGTCGCGTACGACCCCTACGTGCAGCCCGCGCGTGCCGCGCAGATGGGCGTCAAGCTCCTCACGCTGGACGAACTCCTCGAGGTCTCCGACTTCATCACGGTGCACCTGCCCAAGACCCCCGAGACGCTCGGCCTGATCGGCGACGAGGCGCTGCACAAGGTGAAGCCCTCGGTGCGCATCGTCAACGCCGCACGCGGCGGCATCGTCGACGAGGAGGCGCTCGCCTCCGCCCTCAAGGAGGGCCGGGTCGCCGGCGCCGGCCTGGACGTGTACACCAAGGAGCCCTGCACGGACTCCCCGCTCTTCCAGTTCGACCAGGTCGTCTGCACCCCGCACCTCGGCGCCTCCACGGACGAGGCCCAGGAGAAGGCGGGCATCGCGGTCGCCAAGTCCGTGCGCCTGGCCCTCGCCGGTGAGCTCGTGCCGGACGCGGTCAACGTCCAGGGCGGCGTCATCGCCGAGGACGTGCGCCCCGGACTGCCGCTCGCCGAGAAGCTCGGCCGGATCTTCACCGCGCTCGCGGGCGAGGTCGCGGCCCGTCTCGACGTCGAGGTCTACGGCGAGATCACGCAGCACGACGTGAAGGTGCTCGAACTCTCCGCGCTCAAGGGTGTCTTCGAGGACGTCGTCGACGAGACGGTGTCCTACGTCAACGCCCCGCTCTTCGCGCAGGAGCGCGGTGTCGAGGTCCGCCTCACCACCAGCTCCGAGTCGCCCGACCACCGCAACGTGGTGACCGTCCGCGGCACGCTGTCCAGCGGCGAGGAGGTCGCGGTCTCCGGCACGCTGGCCGGCCCCAAGAACCTCCAGAAGATCGTCGCGATCGGCGAGCACGACGTCGACCTCGCGCTCGCCGACCACATGGTCGTCCTGCGGTACGAGGACCGTCCCGGTGTCGTCGGCGCCGTCGGCAAGATCCTCGGCGAGGCCGGTCTGAACATCGCCGGCATGCAGGTCTCGCGGCAGGACGCGGGCGGCGAGGCGCTGGTGGTCCTCACCGTCGATGACACCATCCCGCAGTCGGTCCTCACCGAGATCTCCGAAGAGATCGGTGCGGCCTCGGCCCGCTCGGTGAACCTCACCGACTGAGCCCCGCTCCCGGCCTCCGCGTTACCACGGCCGCGTCCGGCGCACGGATCACGATCCGTCCGCCGGACGCGGCCGTCCGCGTGCACGGGGTGGTCCGCAAGGGGGGACCGGTCCGTCCACCCGCCCGGTGGGGCATGACGGGGAACGGATCCGGCCCTTCACGGAGATCGGTACGGGGAACCGGGCGGCGACCACGCGTCCCGGCAGTACGAGGGCCTCGGGACGGCGCCGGTGTGCGGGCGTCCGGGCGTCCGGGCGAGGAGCCTGCCGGGCAGGACCAGCGCGCCGGGAGCGGCAGGCCGTCGGCCAGAGGAAACGGCCCGCCGGCGAAAGCGTTCTCCGGCGACGACACGGCGGCGGCCGCTGCGACAGCCGCGACGGTGCCGGTCAACGGGGCCGCCCACCGCAGTGGTTCGGGCCGCCTTGATTGCGGCGAGGGGGAGGGGCGTCCTGACGCCGTGGCCCATCGGCCACGTCCTCCGGGTGCGACGCGCTGACGCTGCCGGACGATGCGCTCAGGCCTGGCGGGCGGGTCGGCCGGCGGCTCTGGACCGGCTCCCCACCGGGGTGGTTCGGGCCGCTGGAGTGCGGTGAGGGGGAGGGGTGTCCTGACGCCGTGGCCCACGGGCGCTGTCCTCCGGGTGCGACGTGCTGATGCTCCCGGACGACGCGCTCGGGCCCGGCGGGCGGGTCGGTCGGCGACTCCGGACCGGCTCCCCACCGGGGTGGTTCGGGCCGCCTGGAGTGCGGTGAGGGGGAGGGGCGTCCTGACGCCGTGGCCCATCGGCCACGTCCTCCGGGTGCGACGCGCTGTCGCTGCCGGACGATGCGCTCGGGCCCGGCGGGCGGGTCGGCCGGCGGCTCTGGACCGGCCGCCCCGGACTGGCCGCGCCGGCCCCCACCCCGGGGTGGTTCGGGCCGCCTTGATTGCGGCGAGGGGGAGGGGCGTCCCGACGCCGTGGCCCACGGGCCCCGTCCACCGTGTGCGACGAGCTGACGCTGCCGGACGATGCGCTCGGGCCCGGCGGGCGGGTCGGCCGACCGCCCCGGACCGGCCGCCCCGGCCGCCCCGACCGCCCCGGGCCGGCCGCCAAGTCCGCCACGGACCGGCTCCGCGCCGCTTCGCGGGCCTACCGGTGCACTCGGCCGGCGGCCGTGCCGTCCTCGTCCGGGGCGCCGCTCACAGCCGTGCGGTCTTCAGCGCCATGTGCAGCAGCAGCCGGTCCTCACCGTCGTTCAGATCGAGGCCGGTGAGCTGCTGGACCCGGGCCAGGCGGTAGTAGAGCGTCTGGCGGTGGATGCCCAGTTCGGTGGCGGTGCGGCTCGCCTGGCCCGCACGGTCCAGGAACACCTCGGCGGTGCGGGCCAGTTCGGCGTGCGGCGGGGAGAGCAGGGCGCGGACGGTGGGGTCCGGCGCGGTGCCCGGGGTGCGGGGGAGCGCGGCGAGCAGGCGGTACGGGCCGATGGCCGACCAGTCGGCGACCGGCCCGAAGCGGGATTCCGCCGAGGCCGCGCGGGCCGCGGACAGGGCCTCGTGCCAGGAGTCGGCCAGTTCCGCCAGGCCCCGGCGGGGTGCGGCGAGGCCGCCGGTCGCGGCGGGCCCGGCGGTGTCGCGCAGCCGTCGCGCCGCCGTCGTCGCCGGGTCGAGCGCCTCGGGGGAGCGCAGCCGGACCAGCGCCGCCAGCGCCTGGCCATCGGCCCCGGGCACCGCGGCGAGGGCCGCGGCCGACGGCACCGTGCGCACGGAAGGGGCCTCGCCCGGCCAGGGGGTCACGCACACCAGCGTGTGCAGACCGTCCGCGTCGGCGCCCAGGGCCTCGCGCAGCGCGGCCACCGCCATCTCCCGCTGCCATCCGTGCCCGGCCACGAGCACGGCGCCGAATTCCCGGGACAGGTCCGTGCCCGCCCGCTCCTCGTCGGCCAGCAGGGCACCGATCCGGGCCGCGACGTCCATCGCCGCCGCCAGCTGCTCGTCGGCCGGCCCGGGATCCGCGTCCAGCAGCCACACGTAGCCCAGGACGACACCCCGATGGCGTACCGGCAGGCAGACGCGGTCCCGGAACACCCCGG
Organism: Streptomyces sp. NPDC058008; assembly: GCF_042886395.1. Classification (NCBI taxonomy): domain Bacteria; kingdom Bacillati; phylum Actinomycetota; class Actinomycetes; order Kitasatosporales; family Streptomycetaceae; genus Streptomyces; species Streptomyces sp. NPDC058008. Next base: position 196,893 of record NZ_JBHVQX010000003.1, read on the forward strand.
CCTCCGGGGCCGCCGGGATGCGGACCGGGCCCGTCGCACGGGTGATGCCGAAGCCCTCGAACCAGGCGCGGACCGCGGGGGTGGAGCGGCGGGTGAGGATCGAGCGGGTGCGGACGGGGTCCATGGCCGTGTCGTCGTCGCTGTCGTGGGCCCCGAAGGCGACCAGCCCGAAATCGCGGTTCTCCAAGGTCGCGGGGGCGCCGAGCAGCGCGGAGATCTCGTCGACCAGCTCCTGGTAATCGCCCTTCACCCGGCCATTCTCGCATCCCTTCAGACATATGTCTGAGATCCAGTACACGGATGCGTGACAGCTGTCGATGGCACGCGGTTGCGGGGGTACCTAGATTTCGCAGTGGTTCTCCGTGCCGTCCCGGTCTGTTCACATCCGTACCGGTCCGGCCTCGTTCGTACTCCGTGGAGGTGCCCCGTGCTGGGTCCCGTGATTCTCGCCGCGTCACGCAGCGACAAGATGCGTCGTTTCATCTCGGCCGCGCCGGGCACCAAGCAGGTCGTCGACCGGTTCATCGCCGGTGAGAGCGTCGACGACGTGGTCCCCGTCATCGAGGACGCGGCCGCCAAGGGCCTCGAGGTCACCCTGGACGTCGTCGGTGAGGACATCACCACCCCGGAGCAGGCCGCCGCCGCGCGTGACGCCTACCTGGAGCTGGTCGGCCGCCTGGAGGAGCTCGGACTCGGTGTCCGGGCGGAGATGTCCGTCAAGCTGTCGATGTTCGGCCAGGCCCTGGAGAACGGCCACGAGCTGGCCCTCGCCAACGTCCGCCCCGTTGTCGAGGCCGCCGCCGCGATCGGCACCACCGTCACGCTGGACGCCGAGGACCACACCACCCTCGACTCGATGTTCGCCATCCACGAGGAGCTGCGGAAGGACTTCCCGCAGACCGGCTGCGTGATCCAGTCCTACCTGTTCCGCACCGAGGCCGACGCCCGCCGCCTCGCCGCCTCGGGCAGCCGGGTCCGCCTGGTGAAGGGCGCGTACAAGGAGCCCGCCTCCGTCGCGTACCAGAACAAGCCGGAGATCGACAAGGCGTACGTCCGCGTCCTGAGGACGCTGATGCGGGGCGAGGGCTACCCGATGATCGGCTCCCACGATCCCCGTCTCATAGCGATCGGCCAGGAGCTCGGACGCCAGGCAGGGCGCAAACTGGACGAGTACGAGTTCCAGATGCTGTACGGCATCCGCAGCGAGGAACACGTCCGGCTCGCCGCCGAGGGCCACCGGATGCGCGTCTACACGGCGTACGGCACCGACTGGTACGGCTACTTCATGCGCCGCCTCGCGGAGAAGCCGGCCAACCTGCTGTTCTTCGGCCGCTCCGTTCTCACCAAGGGCTGAACCGCAGGGTTCGTCCGCATGACGCACCAGGGCCGACCCGCCCGGCCGACCACCCACCCCGACCAAGGAGACAAGGCACTCATGGACGCCGTCACCCAGGTTCCCGCGCCGGTCAACGAGCCGGTCCACTCCTACGCCCCCGGCACCCCCGAGCGGGCCCGCCTGGAGGCGAAGCTCAAGGAGCTCGCCGAGAACCCCGTCGACCTGCCGATGACCATCGGCGGCGAGAAGCGCATGGGCGGCGGCGAGCGCGTCGACGTCGTGCAGCCCCACAACCACCGGGCCGTCATCGGCACCTTCGCCGGTGCCACCGAGCAGGACGCCCAGGACGCCGTGGACGCGGCGCTCGCCGCCGCTCCGGCCTGGCGCGCGATGTCCTTCGACGACCGCGCGGCCATCATCCTGCGCGCCGCCGAGCTGCTGTCGGGCCCCTGGCGCGAGACGCTGGCCGCCTCCACGATGCTCGGCCAGGGCAAGACCGCCCAGCAGGCCGAGATCGACTGCCCCTGCGAGCTCGTCGACTTCTGGCGCTTCAACGTGCACTACGCGCGCCAGATCCTCGCCGAGCAGCCCCCGGCGAACTCCCCGGGCGTGTGGAACCGCATGGACCACCGCCCGCTGGAGGGCTTCGTCTACGCGATCACGCCGTTCAACTTCTCGGCCATCGCCGCCAACCTGCCCACCGCGCCCGCCCTCATGGGCAACGTCGTCGTGTGGAAGCCGTCCCCCACCCAGACCCACGCCGCCGTGCTGCTGATGCGGCTCCTGGAGGAGGCCGGGCTGCCCAAGGGCGTCATCAACCTGGTCACCGGCGACGGCATCGCGGTCTCCGAGGTCGCGCTGAACCACCGCGACCTGGCCGGTGTCCACTTCACCGGCTCGACCCCCACCTTCCAGCACCTGTGGAAGACGGTCGGCAACAACATCGCCAACTACCGCACCTACCCGCGGCTCGTCGGCGAGACCGGCGGCAAGGACTTCGTCGTCGCGCACCCCAGCGCCGACCGCGCCGTCCTGAAGACCGCGCTGACCCGCGGCTCCTTCGAGTACCAGGGCCAGAAGTGCTCGGCGTCCTCCCGCGCGTACGTACCCGCCTCGATCTGGAACTCCGGCTTCAAGGAGGAGTTCGCGGCCGAGGTCGACGGCATCACCATGGGTGACGTCACCGACCTGTCGCACTTCATGGGCGCCGTCATCGACGCGCGTTCCTTCGCGAAGAACAAGGCCGCGATCGACCGCGCCGCGGCCGACCCGACGTGCACGATCGTCGCCGGCGGCACCTACGACGACTCCGTCGGCTACTTCGTCCGCCCGACCGTCATCGTGTGCGACGACCCGGCCAACGAGGTCTTCACCACCGAGTACTTCGGCCCGATCCTCGCCGTCCACGTCTACGAGGACGAGAAGTACGACGCCATGCTGGAGCAGATGGAGTCGGTGTCCGACTACGCGCTGACCGGCGCGGTCATCTCCAACGACCGCGCGGCCGCCGCGTACACGATGGACAAGCTCCGCTACGCCGCGGGCAACTTCTACATCAACGACAAGTCGACCGGCGCCGTCGTCGGCCAGCAGCCCTTCGGCGGCGGCCGGGGCTCCGGCACCAACGACAAGGCCGGCGCCCCGCAGAACCTGCAGCGCTGGACGCTGACCCGCGCCATCAAGGAGACGCTGGTCCCGCCGACCGAGTACACCTACCCCCACCAGGGCTGACGCCCTCCGGGGCGCCCGGACCGGGCGCCCCGCCCCCTGCCCCGCCTCCCGACCGGCTCCCCCCGCCGGCCGGGAGGCGGTTTCCATCTCCCGGCGGCCGCTCAGCCCTTCACGGTGAAGCCCGCCCGCAGGAGGACGTCGTCGGCCGAGGACGGGCCCACGAGCAGTTCGAAGGCGCCGGGCTCGACGACCCGCCGTCCCGCCGCGTCCACGAGGGTGCAGTCGGAGACCGGCAGCTCCAGCAGCACCTCACGCGTCTCACCCGGGGCGAGCGCCACCTGCCGGTAGGCCTTCAGCTCCTTCTCGGCCCAAGTCACGGACGTGACGGTGTCGCTGACGTACACCTGCACGGTCTCCAGGGCCGGCCGCCCGCCGGTGTTGCGGACGGTGACGCGGGCCCGGAGCGTGTCGCCCTCCCCGACGCTCGGCGTGAGCACCTCCAGGCCGGAGTAGGCGACGTCGGTGTAGCTCAGCCCCTCGCCGAACACGAAGGCCGGACGCTGGGTGAGGTCGGCGTACCGGCTGCCGTGCTGGCCGCGGATCTGGTTGTAGTACGTCGGCTGCTGGCCCGCGTGCCGGGCGAAGGAGACGGGCAGCCGTCCCGACGGCTCCATGAGGCCCAGCAGGACCTCGGCGACCGCCCGGCCCCCCTGCATACCCGGGTTGAAGGCGTGCACGATCGCCGCCGCGCCGAGCGCGGACGGCGGGAGCACCAGCGGCTTGGAGCTGATGACCACGACGACGAACGGCCTGCCCGTCGCGGCGAGCGCGTCGAGCAGCGCGACCTGGTCGCCGACGAGCTCCAGGGTCGCGGTCGAACGGCCCTCGCCGACCAGCTCGATACGGTCACCCACCACGGCGACCACGTGGTCGGCGGCCTCGGCGGCGGCGACGGCCTCGGCGATCAGGGCCGCGGAGGGCTCCGCGGGGACGACGACGTCGGGGCGGGGCTGCCCGTCAGGGAAGAAGGCCCCCTCCGGGTCGGGGCCCACGGAGAGGATCTCGGCACCCCGCGCGTAGGTGACCTCCCACCCGTCCGGGACGTGCTCGCGGAAGCCGTCGAGCACGGTACGGATCATGGCGCGCGGGTGGCCGTCCGGCAGCCAGTCGGCCTGGCCGGAGGAACCGGCCCAGTCGCCCAGCTGGGTCTGCGCGTCGTCGGCGTTGGGGCCGATGACGGCGACCGTGCGCGGAGCCGTTCCCGCCGCGGCCACGGCACGCCCCTCCGGGCCCGCCACGAGCCCGCCGGCCAGCGGGAGGGTGCCGTCGTTGGTGAGCAGGACCAGCGAGCGCCGGGCGGCCTCCAGGTTCAGCACGGCGTGTCCGGCGCTGCCGATGACCGCGGCCTGCCGGGCGGGGTCGGGGTGGCGCGGGTCCTCGAACAGGCCGAGCTCGAACTTCAGGGTCAGGACACGGCGTACGGCCGCGTCGATCTGCGCCTCGTCCAGCGTGCCCTCGGCGACCGCGGCCTGGGCGCCCTCGAAGAACTGGGGGGTGGTCATCACCATGTCGTTGCCCGCCCGGACCGCCGCCGCCGCGGCCTGGGTGTGGTCGGCGTAGATCTTCTGCTCCCACACCATGCGGCCGACGTTGTCCCAGTCGGTGACCAGCGTGCCGGTGTAGCCCCACTCGCCGCGCAGCACCTCGTTGAGCAGCCAGTCGTTGACGGTGACGGGCACGCCGTCCATCGACTGGTAGCCGAGCATGAACGTGCGGCAGCCCTCGCGGGCGACCCGCTCGAACGGGGGCAGGAACCAGGAGCGCAGCTTGCGCCGGGAGATGTCGGCCTCGCTCGCGTCACGGCCGCCCTGCGTCTCGGAGTAGCCCGCGAAGTGCTTGGCGCAGGCCAGGACGGCCGTCGGGTCGTCCAGGCCCTCGCCCTGGTAGCCGCGGACCATCGCCGAGGCCAGCTCGCCGATCAGGAAGGGGTCCTCGCCGAACGTCTCGCTGACCCGGCCCCAGCGCAGGTCGCGGGTGATGCAGAGCACCGGGGAGAACGTCCAGTGGACGCCCGTCGAGGCGACCTCGACCGCCGTGGCCCGGGCGACACGCTCCACGAGCTCCGGGTCCCAGGTCGCGGCCAGGCCGAGCTGCGTGGGGTAGATCGTGGCCCCCTCCCAGAAGGAGTGGCCGTGGATGCAGTCCTCCGCCACCAGCAGCGGGATGCGCAGCCGGGTCCGCCCGGTCAGCTCCGCCGCCTCGACCACGCGCTCGGGCGCGGCGTGGAGGATCGAGCCCACGTGCAGGTCCTCGATGAGGTGGCGTACCCCGTCCTTGGCGTTCAGCTGGAGCATCTGACCGGTCTTCTCGGCCAGGGTCATACGGCCGAGGAGGTCACCGACCCGCTCGGCGACGGGGAGCGAGGGGTCGAGGTAGGGCAGGGAGGGGGACACGGGGGGTCCTTTCGCGACACGGTTCGCCTTCACCATAGAGTCAATACCGACCACCTGGTAAGTATCTCCGGGAATCCGGTCCCGGGGGCCGGACCCCCTGGGTCCGTTTCCCGCGCGGGCCCGGTCCCGCGGAGAGTTGAATGGGAATCCGACGCACGCGAGTGCCGGCCGGACCGGCGCCGGCGGACCGGGAGAGTGGCGAGTGACGGCCGAAGCGCCGCGTGGCTACGCGAAGGGCCGCGCGAAGCGGCGGGAGATCCTCGAACAGGCGATGGCCCTGTTCGGCGAGGCCGGGTACAGGGGCGCCTCGCTGCGGGTGATCGCGACCCGGTGCGGCATCTCCCACACCGGCCTGCTGCACCACTTCCCGACCAAGGAGGCGCTGCTGCTCGCGGTGCTCGAACACCGCGACGACGTGGACGACGCGTGGCTCTCGCTCGGCGGCACCACGGGCGTCGGCCGGCTGCGGCGCTTCGCCGAGCTGGCCGCGCTGAACTCCGGACGGCGCGGGATCGTCGAGCTGTTCTCGGTGGTCTCCGCCGAGGCGACGGCCGCCGACCACCCGGCCCACACGTACTTCGTACGCCGCTACGAGAACTCGGTGGCGGGTGCCCGCCTCGCCTACGAACAGGCGCGGCGGCAGGGCGCGCTGCGGGACGGGGTGGATCCCGGCGCCGCCGGCCGGCAGCTCATCGCGCTGATGGACGGGCTCCAGGTGCAGTGGCTGCTCAGCGACCGCGCCACGGACATGGCGGGCGTGCTGCGGGCGCACATCGAGGCCCAGCTCACCGTCCGTCTCTGAGTCCCCGGACCGGGCCCATGCACACTCCGCTCGCGTCGCCGTCTCAGATAGTAGGAAGTCCGAGTATCTGTAGAGACAGATCGCCCGGGCTGTCCTAGCGTTGTAGGAGCCGAACGAATCGCTGATCCAGCGACCGGCGTGCGTGAGCGGCCCGAAGCAGGCAATCCCTGCGTGCCGTTCCCCGCCCCTTCCGGCTCACCGATCCCGATCCCGGCCTCCGCCGTGCGAAGTCCCGGTCCCGAAATCCACGCGATCCCAAGGAGTCGATCCGTCATGGCCCAGACCACCGCCCGCCGCGTCCGCCGCACCCCCCGCACCGCCGAGCCGGAGCGCAAGAACGCCGCCGCGGCCCTCCAGCGTGCTCTCGACCGCCGGGACAACGGCGGCTCGACGGGCCACTGAGGGCACGCTCCCGCCCCGGGCCGGCCGGCCGGTGACGGCACGGAGAGCGTCCGCATCGTGGACGGCCGGTGTCATGGGGTGGGACGGGGGGCTAGGGTGCCTGTATGTCTCGCAGCATCGATCTCGCAGTGATCCCCGGCGACGGTATCGGCCAGGAGGTCGTCACCCAGGGCCTCAAGGTCCTCAACGCTGTTCTCCCGCAGGATGTGAAGCTGGAGACCAAGGAGTACGACCTCGGCGCCCAGCGGTGGCACCGCACCGGTGAGACCCTCCCCGACGCGGAGCTCGAAGCCCTCAAGGGCCACGACGCCATCCTGCTCGGCGCCATCGGCGACCCCTCCGTGCCGTCGGGCGTGCTGGAGCGGGGTCTGCTGCTGAAGCTGCGCTTCGCCTTCGACCACTTCATCAACCTGAGGCCGTCGAAGCTCTTCCCGAACACCGCGACGCCGCTGGCCGGCCGCCCCGAGATCGACTTCGTCGTCGTCCGCGAGGGCACCGAGGGCCCGTACACGGGCAACGGCGGTTCGCTGCGCACGGGCACGGAGCACGAGGTCGCCACCGAGGTCAGCGTCAACACCGCCTACGGTGTCGAGCGCGTCGTGCGGGACGCCTTCGCGCGTGCCGCCGCCCGCCCGCGCAAGAAGCTGACGCTGGTCCACAAGAACAACGTCCTCGTGCACGCGGGCCACCTGTGGAAGAACACCTTCGACAAGGTCGCGGCCGAGTTCCCCGAGGTCAGCACCGACTACCTGCACGTCGACGCCGCGACGATCTTCTTCGTCACGCAGCCGGAGCGCTTCGACGTCATCGTCACCGACAACCTCTTCGGTGACATCCTCACCGACCTCGCCGCGGCCGTGACCGGCGGCATCGGCCTGGCCGCGTCCGGCAACATCAACCCGACGGGTGCCTTCCCGTCCATGTTCGAGCCGGTGCACGGCACCGCGCCCGACATCGCGGGACAGGGCAAGGCGGACCCGACCGCCACGATCCTCTCCGTCGCCCTCCTGCTGCGTCACCTCGGCTACGAGGCCGAGGCCGTGCGCATCGAGGAGGCCGTCTCCGCCGACCTCGCGGAGCGTGACGGGAAGCACGCACGCACCACCGACGAGATCGGCGACGCGCTCGCGGTACGCGTAGCGGGCTGACCCGACGACTCCACTTCGAAGCCGCCGGGTCGCAACCGCACCCGGCGGCTTCTCCTCGCGGTCTCCGGGTGCCACCATCGACCTCCGGACCGCGTTCCCGCCCCGTGCGGGCGCCACGCCGAACGTCACCGCACGCCCAACATTTCGTGCAGGGCCGCCCCCGGGAGATAATCGAACGCGGGACCGCGGCTCGCGGTGGTACTCGGACGTCCTACGACCTGCCCGGTGACTGCCGGGAGGGAGCGGGCGTGAGCGCGGTCCATCACACACAAGACCGGTGAAGGACACGCACTCATGACGACGCCCACGATCGAGCTCAAGCCCTCCTCGAACCCGCTGTCCGACGCGGAGCGCGAGGCGATCCTGGCCAGCCCCGGATTCGGCCGCCACTTCACCGACCACATGGTGACGATCCGCTGGACCGAGGGCCGCGGCTGGCACGACGCCCAGCTCGTGCCCTACGGGCCGCTGTCGATGGACCCGGCCAACATGACGCTGCACTACGCGCAGGAGATCTTCGAGGGGCTGAAGGCGTACCGGCAGCCCGACGGCACCGTGGCCACCTTCCGCCCGGAGGCCAATGCCGCCCGCTTCCAGCGCTCCGCCGCCCGGCTCGCGATGCCGGAGCTGCCGGTCGAGACCTTCATCGAGGCGTGCGACGCCCTGGTCCGGCAGGACCAGGCCTGGGTCCCGGCGCACGGCGGCGAGGAGTCCCTCTACCTGCGCCCGTTCATGATCGCCACCGAGGTCGGGCTCGGCGTCCGGCCGGCCAACGAGTACCTCTTCCTCGTCATCGCCTCCCCGGCCGGCGCGTACTTCCCCGGCGGCGTGAAGCCGGTCTCGATCTGGCTCTCCCAGGACCGGGTGCGCGCCGTCCCCGGCGGCATGGGCGACGCCAAGACCGGGGGCAACTACGCCGCCTCCCTCCTCGCCCAGGCCGAGGCCGCCGCGCAGGGCTGCGACCAGGTCGCCTACCTCGACGCCGTCGAGCACACGTGGGTCGAGGAACTGGGCGGCATGAACCTCTACTTCGTGTACGGGCAGGAGGACGGCGGCGCGAGGATCGTCACCCCCTCCCTCACCGGCTCGCTGCTCGCCGGCGTCACCCGTGACTCCCTGCTCACCGTGGCCCGCGACCTCGGCTACACCTCCGAGGAGAGCCGCGTCTCCATCGACCAGTGGCGCGCCGACACCGCGAACGGCACCCTCACCGAGGTCTTCGCCTGCGGCACCGCCGCCGTGATCACCCCCGTCGGCACCGTGAAGTCCGCGGACGGCACGTGGACCCAGGGCGACGGCACCCCCGGTGAGGTCACCCTCAAGCTGCGCGAGCGCCTGCTGGACATCCAGCGCGGCACCGCCGAGGACGCCCACGGCTGGATGCACGAGCTCGGCTAGCCGCCCGCCGTGCCCACGGAGGCCGCGCCCCGCACCCCGGGACGCGGCCTCCGCCGTGCCCGCGCCCGTTCCCGGCGGTACGGCCCCGGTGCCCGCCCGCGGCCGCCGCCCGTGCGACGGGCGTCACGCCCGCATCCTGAGACGGGCCGGGACCCGGCGGCGCCGTTGTGCCAGACTGCGAGCGTGTCCTCGTTCGCCATGATTATCGGCAGCAGGCGCGCCGGTCCGCAGTGACCGTCCCGTACCACCACGTACGGAACGGACATCGTGCCCCAGACCCGCGCGCAGACCTCTCGCACCCGCGAGGGGTTTTTTCGTTTTCCGGCCCCCACCACGGCCGGAGCGAGGCACGCGAGAGGATGGGGGCAAGTGGAGCCGATTCGTCCGGATCCGCTCACCCGACAGGAGTCAGATCAGCATGACCACCAAGGCCTCGGCCCCCGACGACAGTTTCCATGTCTTCGACACCACCCTGCGCGACGGCGCGCAGCGTGAAGGCATCAACCTGACGGTCGCGGACAAGCTGACCATTGCCCGGCATCTGGACGACTTCGGTGTGGGCTTCATCGAGGGGGGATGGCCCGGCGCCAACCCCCGCGACACCGAGTTCTTCGCCCGCGCCCGGCAGGAGATCGACTTCGAGCACGCCCAGCTCGTCGCGTTCGGCGCCACCCGCAGGGCGGGCGGCAGGGCCGCCGAGGACCCCCAGGTGCGGGCGCTCCTGGACTCGGGCGCCCCGGTGATCACGCTGGTCGCCAAGTCCCACGACCGCCACGTGGAACTGGCCCTGCGCACCACCCTGGACGAGAACCTGGAGATGGTCCGCGACACCGTCGCGCACCTGCGTGAACAGGGCCGCCGGGTCTTCGTCGACTGCGAGCACTTCTTCGACGGCTACCGCGCCGACGCCGAGTACGCCAAGTCGGTCGTGCGCACCGCCCACGAGGCCGGCGCCGACGTGGTCATCCTCTGCGACACCAACGGCGGGATGCTGCCCGCCCAGGTCCAGGCCGTCGTCTCCACCGTCCTCGCCGACACCGGCGCCCGGATCGGCATCCACGCCCAGGACGACACGGGCTGCGCCGTCGCCAACACCCTGGCCGCCGTGGACGCGGGCGCCACCCACGTGCAGTGCACCGCCAACGGCTACGGCGAGCGCGTCGGCAACGCGAACCTCTTCCCCGTCGTCGCCGCGCTGGAACTGAAGTACGGCAAGAGGGTCCTGCACGAGGGCGCGCTCGCCGACATGACCCGCATCTCCCACGCCATCGCCGAGGTCGTCAACCTCACGCCCTCCACCCACCAGCCCTACGTGGGCGTCTCCGCCTTCGCCCACAAGGCCGGACTGCACGCCTCCGCGATCAAGGTCGACCCGGACCTGTACCAGCACATCGACCCCGAGCGCGTCGGCAACACCATGCGGATGCTCGTGTCGGACATGGCGGGCCGCGCCTCCATCGAGCTCAAGGGCAAGGAGCTCGGTATCGACCTGGGAGGCGACCGGGCGCTCGTCGGCCGGGTCGTCGAGCGGGTCAAGGAGCGCGAACTCAAGGGCTACACCTACGAGGCGGCCGACGCCTCCTTCGAGCTGCTGCTGCGCGCCGAGGTCGACGGCCGGCCCCGGCGCTACTTCCGCGTCGAGTCCTGGAGGGCCATCGTCGAGAACCGCCCCGACGGCAGCCACGCCAACGAGGCGACCGTGAAGCTCTGGGCCAAGGGCGAGCGGATCGTCGCCACCGCCGAGGGCAACGGTCCCGTCAACGCCCTGGACCGGGCGCTGCGGGTCGGCCTGGAGCGGATCTACCCGCAGCTCGCCAAGCTGGAGCTGATCGACTACAAGGTCCGCATCCTGGAGGGCCGCACCGGCACCGAATCCACCACCCGGGTGCTGATCACCACGGGCGACGGATCCGGTGACTGGGCGACGGTCGGCGTGGCCGAGAACGTCATCGCGGCGTCCTGGCAGGCACTGGAGGACGCGTACACCTACGGTCTGCTGCGGGCGGGCGTGGAGCCCACCGACTGACGCCCCCCGCTACTGGAGCCGCCACTTCTGGTTGGCGGCTCCGGTGCACGTCCAGATCTGCACCCGGGCGCCGTTCGCCGTGGACCGGTCGGTCACGTCCAGGCACTTGCCCGAGGCCGTGTTGACCAGGTCCCCCGTCGAGGAGTCGTACCTCCAGCGCTGGGCGCCCGAGCCGTTGCAGGTGTACAGCTGGACCTTTGCTCCGTCGGCCGTGGAGCCCGACGTGACGTCCAGGCAGGCACCGAGCACCTGCACGGAACCGTCCGCGGAGACCGTCCACCTCTGGTTGGCCGCGCCCGTGCAGTCCCAGATCTGGACCGGCGTCCCGTCCGAGCCGCTGTTGCCCGTGGCGTCCAGGCACTTGCCGCCGTCGCCGGTGAGGGCGCCGCCGCTCCCGGAGCCGGACTGGGTGCCCGACCAGGTGAACGTCGCCGAGGTCCGGCCGGGCAGTGAGTAGCCGAACTTCTGCCCGCCCCAGTTCACGGTGATCTGCCGCGCCGACGCCGAACCGTTGTAGGCGATCAGCGCCTTCGAGCCGTCCGGGTTGCGCCAGGCCACGTTGGGCACGGCGGAGTCCGAGGTGGAGGCGACGCGGGCGGCGCCGGGCCGTACGTACTTGGTCAGGTGGCCCATCGTGTAGTACTCGACCGTGTAGTCGACCTGGCCGTGCCTGCCGTCCCCGTTGTGCACGGTGACGAGCCCGTCGCAGGTGCCGCAGCCGCCGTTGTGGGGGCCGCGGTTCTGGTCCACCGCGAGGGACCACTTGGTCACCGACTTCGCCCAGTTGCGGGTGTAGCCGATGATGTCGAGCATGTCCTCGCGCTGCTGGTCGGCGATCCACGTGCCGCCCGAGTGCTCGGTCTGGAAGGCGTCGAGCTGCGGGTAGCGGTCGTGCACGGCCGTCTGCTTCGTGATGTCACCGCCGTAGCCGTGCCAGGCGATCCCGCCGAAGTTCGGGTGGTCGCGTACGGCCGGGTCGTCGACCGTGGGAGCGGCGTACGCGTCGTAGCTGTCCCAGTTCCAGTCGTGCGCCAGGACCTTGGTGGGCAGGCCCGCCGACCGGAGCTTGGGCAGCAGCTCGTTCTTGGTGAAGTAGGCCAGCCCGGAGCCGTTCCAGCTCATCGACGGGTAGCCGGAGCAGCAGGTGGGCTCGTTCTGCGCGGTGACGTAGTCGACCGGGACGCCCTGGTCCCGCCACGCCTGGAGGTACTTCACGAAGTAGTCCGCGTAGGCGCCGTAGTACTCGGCCTTCAGCCAGCCGCCGTTGAGCTGCCCGCTGTCCTTCATCCAGGCCGGCGCCGTCCACGGCGAGGCGACCGTCGTCAGCGCGGGGTTGAGCTGTTCGGCCTGCCTGGTGAGCGGCAGGACGTCCTGGAGATCGTGTGCGATCGAGAAGTCGGCGAGTGAGGGGTCCGTCCGCCCGGCCGGCATGTCGTCGTAGGTGTAGCCGAACCGTGCCAGGTCCGATCCGCCCATCGGGTTGCGCACGAAGGACAGCCCGATGCCCTCCGTGGGGGAGAAGAGCTTCTTCATCGTCGCGTCGCGGGTCGCCTGGCTGAGCGCGCCGCTGCCCTTCATCAGCCAGGCCGCCGTGTCCGTGAACGAGGCGCCGCCGCCGGTGAAGGTCTGGTAGCGGGTGTTCTCGTCGACGGTGATGTTCGTGCCGGAACCGCCGTTCCCGGCAGCGAAGGTGACCGGCGTCTGTGCCTGGAGGCCGCGGGTCACGTGGCGGCCGCCGGCGTCGTCCGTGGTGGTCAGCACGATGTTCACGGTCTCGCCGGCGGCCTGTGCGCTGCCGGAGGAGAGTCCGGCGAGTCCCGCTGTCGCGAGCGCCGTCGCGACGAGGACCCTCGCCGTTCTGCTGGTCCGAATCATGGCTGCTGCCTTTCTCGGCAGGGGCGTGGGGGATGTGCCGTCGAACGAGCCGTGAGTGAACTGCTTTTACGTGTCCGCGTCAAGAGTCTCGTACGTTCGAGAAGTGAACGGAAGCGGTGCCGGAGCTGCTTCGATCATGGGTACGGACCAATCTCGGTGTGAAGTATTGACGCCCCTGTTCCGGCGCGGTTAACTCCAGCCGCAACGCCGGTACCGGTTCCGGTACCGGTTGCGGAACCGGTACCGGAGTCCGCCCCGCCCCCCTGCCCTGCCTTGTCCCCGGAGGCCCCGATGCGTGTCACCATCGCCGATGTCGCCCGTGAGGCCGGCGTCAGCAAGACGACCGTGTCACGGGTCATCAACCTCAAGGGAGAAGTCGACGGTTCGACGGCGGCCCGCGTTCGTGAAGTGATCGCGGACCTCGGCTACGTACCCAGCTCGGGCGCCGTCGGGCTGGCCCGCGGCAGCAGCCGCACGGTCGGCATGCTGGTGCCCTCGCTGGCCTGGCCCTGGATGGGCGAGGTGCTCCAGGGCGTCGTCGACACGGTCGAGGCCGCCGGCTACGGGCTGCTGCTCTTCACCTGCAACCGGGGCGCGGAGTCCGTCGAGCGCTTCACCACCCAGGTGTCGGCGCGCGCCTTCGACGGGCTCGTCGTCGTCGAACCGGAGAACACGCTCGACCAGCTCACCGCACTGCACCGGTCCGGTCTGCCGATCGTCCTGATCGACGACCGCGGCCACCACCCCGAATTCCCCTCCGTCGTGACCACCAACCACGAAGGGGGCGCGTCCGCCGCCCGCCATCTGCGGGCCGCCGGCCGCACCAGACCCCTGGTCGTCACCGGCCCCCAGCACTTCGGCTGCGTACGCGACCGGCTCGCCGGCTTCCGCTCGGTCCTGCCCACCGAACTGGTGGTGGACGGGGACTTCACCGAGCGCCAGGGCCGGCTCGCCGTGGAACGGCTCCTGGCCACCGGGACGGAGTTCGACTCGGTCTTCGCGCACAACGACATCAGCGCGGCGGGTGTCCTGCGCGCCCTGAGGGCCGCCGGCCGCCGGGTACCCGACGACGTCGCGGTGGTCGGGTTCGACGACATCCCGATGGCCGAACACACCGAACCACCGCTGACCACCGTGCACCAGCCCACCCGGCAGATGGGCGAGGCGGCGGCCCGCCTGCTGCTCTCCCACCTCGGCGGCACCGCCGTACCGGACGGACCGGTCGTGCTGCCCACCGAACTGGTCGTGCGCCGCTCGGCGCCGTAACGGATCCGGCCCCGCCGGACACCCGTCCGCATCCCCGACCCGCACCACGCCCACCGGCACCACCCGCACCCGGCGCGTCGAGCGCTGCCCGCCCCCGGATCTCCCAGACCCGCAGTCCTCCTGGAGTCGCCATGTCCGTACGCCGCCGTCACACTCTGAGAGCGCTCTCAGCCGCCACCGCGGTGGTCGCGCTCGCCGCCGGCTGCTCGTCCGCCAACTCGGGTGCCAACAAGGGGGGCGGCGCCGGTGCCTCCGGTGTGCTGACCCTGGGCAAGCCCGACGGGCCGCAGACCAACAACAGCAACCCGTTCCTCGCCACCTCGGCGGGCGCCACCCTCGGCTACCGGTTCATGATCTACGAGCCCCTGGCGATGACGAACCAGATCCGGCCCACCGACAAGGCGGACCCCTGGCTGGCGACCGCCTGGGACTGGGAGTCCAACTTCACCAAGCTCACCTTCACGCTCGACGGCCGGGCCAAGTGGGCCGACGGCAAGCCGCTGACCGCCGCCGACGTCGCGTTCACCTTCGAACTGCTCAAGAAGCACCCCGCGCTCAACGGCAACGGCATCCCCTACGACGGGATCGCCGTCGAGGGCGAGAAGGTCGTCCTGACCTTCAAGGAGTCGCAGTTCGTCAACCAGAACAAGATCATCACGACGTTCGTGGTGCCCAAGCACATCTGGGAGAAGGTCGAGAACCCCGAGACCTGGCCGAACCGCACCCCGGTCGGCTCCGGGCCGTACAAGCTGAAGACCTTCACCCCGCAGACCACCACCCTGACCACCACGCCCACCTACTGGAAGGGCGAGACCAAGGTCAAGGAGCTGCGCTACACCGCGTACAACGACAACAGCGCGGCGACCACGGCCCTGGCGAACGGCAAGGTCGAGTGGTCGTTCGTCTTCATGCCGAACTACAAGCAGCTCTACGTCGCCAAGGACCCGAAGAACCACAAGCTCTGGTTCCCGTCCGGCCTCGGCATCCACGGACTGTGGATCAACACCGCGCGCAAGCCGTTCGACAACCCGGCCCTGCGCAAGGCGATGGCGATGGTCATCGACCGCAAGGCGATCCACGTGCAGGCCCAGGCGACCCTCTACCCGGAGATCAGCAACCCGACCGGCATCCCGCTGCCCGCCGGTGAGCCCTTCCTCGCACCCGAGTACAAGAACGCCACCACGGCGCCCGACGTCGCCGGGGCCAAGAAGATCCTCGACGAGGCCGGGTTCGAGCTCAGCGGCGGCGTCCTGAAGGACCCGGACGGCAAGCCGGTCGAGCTGACCTTCACCGACCCGGCCGGATGGAACGACTACATCACCGGGCTCTCCATCATCAAGGACAACATCAAGCAGCTCGGCATCGAGGCCAAGGTCAAGACGCAGACCGCGGAGGCCTGGGGCACCGACGTCGCCACCGGCAACTTCGACGCCACCCTGCACTGGACCAACAGCGGTGCCACGCCGTACGACATGTACCAGAACATGATGGACGGGGCGATCCTCCAGCCCGTCGGCAAGACCTCCCAGCTCGGCAACTTCGGCCGCTTCAAGAGCCCGGAGGCCACCGCCGCGCTCAAGGAGTACGCCAACGCCACCGACGACGCCGCCCGCACCAAGGCCATGAACACCCTCCAGAAGATCATGGTCGAGGAGGTTCCGGTCATCCCGACGGCCGCGGCCCCGATCGGCGCCGAGTACTCCACGAAGAACTGGGTGGGCTGGCCCACCGAGGAGGACCCGTACGCGGCCCCGCAGCACACCCAGCCCGACGCGCTGGAAGTCGTGCTGAACCTCAAGCCCGCCAAGTGAGGGAGTCCGGCGACCGGGGGCCGGGCACGCACGTCAGCGGCGGCGGCGCCCGGCAACGCCCGGCGCCGCCCCGGCCCTCCGCCCCGCCGCACGCGCCCTCTCCCGCCCCCCAGATGCCGGACCCTCCGAGTACGTAGGGGAAGAACCGTCCATGACCACTGAACAGTCCGCAGACGCGCTCACCGGGAACGACGTGGTTCTCGAAGCGCGCGGAGTCACCAAGCACTTCCCCGTACGGCGCACCGCCGGCGACCTCCTCGCCCGCAGGCGCCGCACCGTCCACGCCGTCGACGACGTCTCGCTGGAGCTCCGGCGCGGCACCGTCACGGCCCTGGTCGGGGAGTCGGGCTCCGGGAAGTCCACCGTCGCACGGCTGCTCGCCCAGCTCTACCCGCTCACCGCGGGTGAGGTCCGCCTCGGCGGCACGGCGGTGAAGGCCGGGCGCGGCCGGTCCTTCCGCGCCTACGTCAGGCGGGTCCAGCTGATCTTCCAGGACCCGTTCGCCTCGCTCAACCCGGTGCACACCGTGCGCTACCACCTGACCCGCGCCCTGAAGATCCACGGCCGGGCGGGGAGCGGGGAGACGGAGCTGGAGGCGAACCTGGCGGCCCTGCTGGAACGCGTCCAGCTGACCCCTCCCGGTCAGTTCCTGGACAAGTTCCCGCACGAGCTGTCGGGAGGGCAGCGCCAGCGCGTCGCGATAGCGCGCGCGCTCGGCGCCGACCCCCAGGTCCTGCTCGCCGACGAACCCGTCTCGATGCTCGACGTGTCGATCCGGCTCGGCGTCCTCAACCTGCTCCGCGACCTCAAGGAGCGGCTCCGCCTCGCGATCCTCTACATCACCCACGACATCGCGTCCGCCCGCTACTTCGCCGACACCACCCTGGTGATGTACGCCGGCCGGATCGTCGAGGGCGGGGACAGCGAGACGGTCACCCAGCACCCCGCGCACCCCTACACCCAGCTGCTGATCGCGTCCGCGCCCGACCCGGACCGGGTCGCCGACGAGGCCGACCAGGAGGAGACCGGGAGCGGCGAGCCGCCCTCCCTGATCACCCCGCCGGCCGGCTGCCGCTTCCACCCCCGCTGCCCCAAGGCCATGGAGCGCTGCCGCACCGAGCTCCCGCCCCGCTTCGACCTCGCCGACGGCCAGTGGGCGGCCTGCTGGCTGTACGGCCCCACCCCCGCGAAGGAGACGGCGAAGTGAAGTACGTCCTCCAGCGCTTCGCCTTCTACGCCGTCACCGCGTGGGCCGCGATCACCATCAACTTCCTGATCCCCCGCCTGATGCCGGGCGACCCCGTCGAGGCCCTGATGAGCCGCTACCAGGGGCAGCTCGACACCAACGCCATCGCCTCCCTGAAGGCCCTGTTCGGGCTCGACAAGAGCCAGTCGCTCTGGGCGCAGTACACCGACTACTGGTCGAGCCTGCTGGACGGCGACCTGGGCCTGTCCTTCACCTACTTCCCGACCCCGGTGGGCGAGGTGCTGTCCGACGCGCTGCCCTGGACGCTCGCCCTCGTCGGCATCACCACGCTGATCAGCTTCCTGCTCGGCACCGGCATCGGCGTCTACAGCGGCTGGCGGCGCGGATCGTGGCTGGACGGGCTGCTGCCCGTCACCACCTTCATCTCGTCGGTCCCCTACTTCTGGCTCGGCCTCATCGCCATCGCGCTGTTCGCGGTGAAGTGGCCGCTGTTCCCCTTCGAGGGCGGCTACGACAGCTCCCTGGTCCCGGCCTTCGACTGGCCGTTCATCTCCAGCGCCCTCTACCACGGGGTACTGCCCGGACTCACGATCGTGCTCAGCGCCGTCGCCGGCTGGATCCTCGGCATGCGCAACATGATGGTGACCGTGTCCTCCGAGGACTACGTCATGGTGGCGCAGGCCAAGGGGCTCTCCGAGCGCCGGGTGATGTTCGCCTACGCGGCCCGCAACGCGGTCCTGCCCAACATCTCCGGTTTCGCGCTCTCCCTGGGCTTCATCGTCAGCGGCACGCTCCTCGTCGAGATGGTCTTCAACTACCCGGGCATCGGCTTCCGGCTCCTCCAGGCGGTCGGGGCGAAGGACTACCCGCTGATGCAGGGGGTCTTCCTGATCATCACGCTCTCCGTGCTCGCCGCGAACCTGCTGGCCGACATGGCCTACGCCCTCCTCGACCCGCGCACCCGTAAGGAGGCCTGACGACCATGGCCGTCACCGCCACCGACGTAGCCGTACTGGACGACGTCCCCGCCCCCGCAGTGCCGAGCCGGGCCAGGTTCCGCTTCCTGCGCGGCGGCAAGACCCGCACGGGCCTGCTGATCCTCGCGTTCTTCGTGGTCCTGGCGGTCGTCGGCCCCTGGCTGGCCCCGTACGACCCGGACGCGATGAGCGACCAGCTGCTGCAACCCCCCTCCGGCGACCACTGGTTCGGCACCACGCACACCGGGCAGGACGTCCTCTCCCAGATCCTGGTCGGCACCCGCGGGGTGCTCGTGGTCGGGTTCCTCGCCGGATTCCTGGCCACGGTGCTGTCCGTGCTCATCGGCGTCAGCGCCGGATTCCTCGGCGGGGCCGCCGACGAGGTCCTCTCGATGCTCTCCAACATCTTCCTCGTCATCCCCGGGCTGCCGCTGATCATCATCATCGCCAGCTTCGTCGAGGACACCGGTGACCTGCTGATCGCCTTCGTCATCGCCCTCACCTCCTGGGCGTGGGGCTCACGCGTCCTGCGCGCCCAGACCCTGTCGCTCAGACGGCGCGACTACGTGGAGGCCGCCCGCGCCACCGGCGAGTCCACCTGGCGGATCATCCTCTTCGAGGTCATGCCGAACCTCACCGCCGTCATCGCCTCCGGCTTCGTCGGCACCGTCATCTTCGCCATCCTCTCGGAGATCACCCTCGCCTTCATCGGCGTCGCCGACATCTCCCACTGGAACTGGGGCACCGTGCTCTTCTGGGCCCAGTCCAACCAGGCCCTGGCCCAGGGCGCCTGGTGGTGGTTCGTCCCCGCAGGCCTGTGCATCGCCCTGCTGGGCACCGCCCTGGCCCTGATCAACTTCGGCATCGACGAGTTCGTCAACCCGAGGCTGCGTACCGCGACCGGCGCCTCGCGGAAGGTCAGGATGCGGGTCGGCTTCACCCCCGTGGCCCGAACGGGCACGCCCACGCAGCCCGGAGCACCCGGCACGCGCAGCAAGGAGCAGTCCGAATGACCGCCGAGCCGATCCTCACCATCAGCGGCCTGAACGTCGACTACGGCACCGGCGCGAGCGGCGTCCACGCGCTGCGGGACATCGACCTCACCCTGCACCGGGGCGAAGTCCTCGGCCTCGCGGGCGAGTCGGGGTCGGGCAAGTCCACCCTGGCGTACGCCGTCACCCGGCTGCTCTCCCCGCCCGGGGTGATCACCGGCGGCGACGTCCACTACCACCGGCCGGGCGCGGGACCCGTCGACATCCTCTCCCTCACCCCGGACGAGCTGCGCGCCTTCCGCTGGCAGGAGCTGTCGATCGTGTTCCAGGGGGCGATGAACTCCCTCAACCCGGTGCACACCGTCCACAGTCAGCTCACCGACGTGCTCAAGGCCCACCGTCCCGGTATGCGCACGGCCGAACGGACGGCACGGGCCGAGGAGTTGCTCGGGCTCGTCGGCATCTCCGCCGACCGGCTCGCCGCCTACCCGCACCAGCTCTCCGGCGGCATGCGCCAGCGCGTCATGATCGCGATGGCGCTCGCGCTGGAGCCCGAGATCGTCATCATGGACGAACCCACCACCGCCCTCGACGTGGTGATGCAGCGTCAGATTCTGCGCAAGCTCGTCCAGCTCAGGGAACAGCTCTCCTTCTCCGTCGTGTTCATCACCCACGACATCTCCCTGCTGATCGAGTTCTCCGACCGCATCGCGATCATGTACGGCGGCCGGATCGTCGAACAGGCGGGCGCCGCCGAGATCTACGGCGACCCCCGGCACCCCTACAGCGCGGGCCTGCTCCACTCCTTCCCCGCGCTGCACGGCCCCCGGCGCGAGCTCACCGGCATCCCGGGCTCGCCCCCGCACCTGTCCGCGATGCCCGCGGGCTGCGCCTTCCACCCCCGCTGCGGCAAGGCGTTCGAGCCGTGCTCCGAGCGGGTCCCGGTCCTCGCCGCGCCCGACGCGGGCCAGGGCCGCGAGGTCGCCTGCTGGCTGCACCACTGACCGACCGCCCGTCGCCCACCACCCCGCAGCACCACGGAGTTACGGAGACCCATGAACCTCGTCACGCCCCGCAGCAGCCTGCAGCCCGCCGCCGTCCGAGGACTCCCCGCCGGCTTCCGCTGGGGCGTCGCCACGTCCTCGTACCAGATCGAGGGCGCCGCGTCGCAGGACGGCCGCACCCCCTCCATCTGGGACACCTTCTGCCGCGTGCCCGGCGCCGTGCACCACGCGGAGCACGGCGACGTGGCCTGCGACCACTACCACCGGATGCCGGAGGACGTGGAGCTGATCGCGGGCCTCGGCGTCGACACGTACCGCTTCTCGCTCGCCTGGCCGCGCATCCAGCCGGGCGGCCGGGGGCCCGCCAACGCCAAGGGGCTGGACTTCTACAAGCGGCTGGTCGACGAGCTCCGGGACAGGGACGTCACGCCCTGGATCACCCTCTACCACTGGGACCTCCCGCAGGAGCTGGAGGACGCGGGCGGCTGGCCGGCCCGTGACACCGCCCTGCGGTTCGCGGAGTACGCCATGCTCGCGTACGAGGCGCTCGGCGACCGGGTCGAGCACTGGACGACCCTCAACGAGCCGTGGTGCTCGGCGATGCTCGGATACGCCTACGGGGCCCACGCCCCCGGCCGGACCGACATGGGCGACGCCATCGGCGCCGTCCACCACCTGCTCCTGGGCCACGGCCTCGCCGCCCGGCAGATGCGCGAGGCCGCGGGGGACAACCCCCTCGAACTCGGCATCACCCTCAATCTCGGCACCGCCACCCCCGAGACCGGCAGCGACGCCGACCGGGAGGCCTGCCGCCGCGCCGACGGCATGGGCACCCGCCTCTACCTCGACCCGGTCGTCCACGGCCGCTACCCCCAGGACGTCGTCGACGACCTCGCGGCGCAGGGGATCGAGCTGCCCGTCCGGGACGGCGACCTGGAGGCCATCGCCACACCCCTCGACGTCCTGGGCGTCAACTTCTACCGCGGCGCCCTCTTCTCCGGTGTCACCGAGGACGGATCGCCGACCGACGCCGACGGCCTCCCCGTCGTGCGAGGGGTGGAGCGCGACCTGCCGCGCACCGCCATGGACTGGGAGATCACCCCGTCCGAGCTCACCGACCTCCTGCTGCGGCTCCAGCGTGACTACGGGCTGCCGACCGTCATCACCGAGAACGGCGCCGCCTTCGACGACACGGTCGCCGCCGACGGATCCGTACCCGACACCGACCGCACCGCCTACCTCGCCGACCACATCGCCGCCGTGGCCGAGGCCCGCGGGCGGGGTGCGGACGTACGCGGGTACTTCGCCTGGTCGCTGATGGACAACTTCGAGTGGGCCTACGGCTACGACAAGCGGTTCGGCATCGTCCGCGTCGACTACGACACCCAGGCGCGGACGCTCAAGGACAGTGCCAAGTGGTACCGCGACACGATCCGCCTGACCCGGGACGCCACCGCCGGCTGACCCGGCGCGCACAGCCCCCGCGCCGGGCGTCCACGGAACGGAGTCCGGGCGGGCGACGCGTTCGCCGCCCGTCCGGGTTACGTTTTCTGTATGCGCACGAGGCTGTTCCTTCCCCTGTGGTCCTGTCTGCTGCTGATGTTCACGGCCGCCGCACTGGCGGTCGCCCCGGCCGCCCAGGCGGCCCCCGCCACGCTCGGCGACGCGGCCGACGCGCTGCGGCACGGCCCGGTGTACGTGGATCCGGGGGCGGCCGGTCAGCTCTCGGCGTCCCAGAAGGCCGCCCTGGAGAAGAAGATCAAGGACGCCGACAAGCCGGTCTTCGTGGCCGTGCTGCCCGCGACGTCCTCCTACCCGCCCGAGAACCTCCTGCGGAACCTGCGCACCGACACGGGAATCACCGGTGTCTACGCGGTCCGCCTCGGCGACGGCTTCGACGCGGGCGCCGACCCGCAGGTCATGCCGACCCGGGCCGTCGCGAACCTGACGACCGCGGTGAAGGCGCCCGGCGCGGACGCCGACGCGGCGACCCAGCTCAACGCCTTCGTCGACCGGGCCGTCGAGCAGGCCAAGGGCAGCGCCCCCGCCTCCTGGTCCGGCGGCGCCGGCTCCGACGGCGCGGGCGGCGGCGCACCGGTGACCGGGCTCGTCGTCCTCGGCGGCCTCCTCCTCGTGGGCGGCGGCACCGCGTTCGCGGTCTCCCGCCGCAACCGCCGGCGCAAGGACGAGGAGGAGCGGGCCGCCCTGGACCGGCTCCGCGTCGTCGTGGACGAGGACATCACCGCCTACGGCGAGACCCTGGACCGGCTGGACTTCCACCCCGGCGAGAAGGGCGCCGACGACGCGATGCGCGCCGACTACGAGCGCGCGCTCGACTCCTACGAGAACGCCAAGTCCCGCATGGGCGAGGCCCGCCGCCCCTCCGACGTACGCCCGGTCACCCAGGCGCTGGAGGACGGCCGCTACTCCCTCGCCGTCCTGGAGGCCCGCCGCACGGGCCGCGAGCTCCCGGCGCGCCGCCCGCCCTGCTTCTTCGACCCGCGCCACGGGCCCTCGGTCGCGGACGTCCGGTGGACACCCTCCGGCGGCGCGGCCCGCGAGGTGCCGGTCTGCGGCGCCGACGAGGTGCGGGTGCGCGAGGGCGAGGACCCCCTGAGCCGCACGGTCGACACCGGTGACGGGCACCGGCGCCCGTACTGGGAGGCGGGTCCCGCCTACGGTCCCTGGGCCGGCGGGTACTTCGGCGGCGGCCTGCTCCCGGGCCTGCTGGTCGGCACCGTGCTCGGCTCGATGCTCGCCACCCCGGCGTACGCGGCGGAGTACGGCGGCGGTGACTTCGGCGGGGGCGGCGACTGGAGCGGCGGCGACGTCTCCGGCTCCGACTTCGACTCCTCCGGCTTCGGCGGCGGTGGCTTCGGCGACGGGGGCGGCTTCGGCGGCGACAACTTCGGGGGCGGCGGAGGCTTCGACGGCGGCGGGTTCTAGGGCGCCGTACCGGCCGGACCCGGCGCACCGGGCCCGGCACGGTCCCGGTGGCGGGGCCGGGCGGGGCGCTCGACGGCCCCGGGGCCCGTCGGCCGGGAAGGGCCTCAGCCCTTCGTGGCCGCGCCCTCCCAGGTCTCCGGCGCCCACACGCCGGAGCGGCGCAGCGAGGCCGGGCAGTGCAGGTAGACCTCGTCGATCTCCACGACCAGGGCCAGGTCGGGGCGCCGCCCCTTCACCTTCATCGCGTCGAAGAAGGGGGCGTCCGTGAGGATGCGGGCGCGCCCGTTGATCCGCAGGACGGTCATCGCGCCGGGTATGAGGTAGAGCAGGCCGACGTGCGGGTTGGACAGGATGTTGTGGAAGCTGTCACCGCGGCGGTTGCCGGGCAGGTCGGGCAGGGCGAGGGTGCGCGAGTCCAGGACCCGCGTGAAGCCCGGCTCGCCGCCCCGGGGGGAGGTGTCGCAGTTGCCGTCGGCGTCGGAGGTCGACACCGCGCAGAACGGCGCACGGGCCAGGAGGGCCAGGTCGTCCTCGGTGAGTTCCCCGTGGACCTTGTCGATGACGAGCGGCCACGGGGTGCCGAGGATCTCGCGCAGCTGCTCCGCCGACCGCAGGGGCACGGCCCCGGCCAGTGGATCGCCACCGGAGGCGGGGGCGTCTGCGGGGGCCGCCACGGGCGCGGCGTTCGACAAGGGGTTCTCCGTACCTCGTGGGGGCGCAGCGGCGGACCGCTGATCTGACACTGTTAGGCTCACCTTACTTATGCTCGCGGGTGCGCTCCGTCCCGGGGGCGACAAGCAAGGGTGAGGAACAGTGCACAACCGCATGCCGCCGCCCCGGGTGCACCGGCTGTGAGCGGCCCGGTACTCCAGGGCGCGAAGGAACGGACGGCCGGGGCACCCGGGCCGCGCCGTGCGCGCAGCCGGCCCGTCCTGGCCCTCGGGCTGGCCGGCGCCGTGGCCGTTCTGCTGCTGACCGTGCTGGCGAGCCTGGCGGTCGGCTCGGGGGACGTCTCCCTCGGCGACGTCCTCAAGGGCGTGTTCGACCCGGACCTCGCGGTCAAGGGCCAGCTCATCGTCCAGGAAGTGCGCA
Organism: Streptomyces sp. NPDC058008; assembly: GCF_042886395.1. Taxonomy (NCBI): domain Bacteria; kingdom Bacillati; phylum Actinomycetota; class Actinomycetes; order Kitasatosporales; family Streptomycetaceae; genus Streptomyces; species Streptomyces sp. NPDC058008. The sequence goes on from NZ_JBHVQX010000003.1 coordinate 221,299, forward strand.
TCCCCCGCACCGTGGCCGGACTGCTGGCCGGTGCGGCGCTCGGCCTCGCGGGCACGGTGATGCAGGGCGTCGCCCGCAATCCGCTCGCCGACCCCCAGCTCCTCGGCGTCAACGCGGGCGCCTCGGTCGCCGTCGTGTGCGCGATCAGCTTCTTCGGATTCACCGCCGCCACCCAGTACATCTGGTTCGGTTTCCTCGGTGCGCTGGTCGCCGCCCTCCTCGTCTACGGGGTCGGCTCGCTCGGCCGCGAGGGCGCCACACCGGTGAAACTGGCGCTCGCGGGCGCCGCGACGAGCGCCGTCCTCACCTCCGTGACCAGCGCGGTCCTGCTCCAGGACCGCGACAGCTACGACCGTTTCCGCTTCTGGCAGCTCGGCGCGCTCACCGCCCGGGACGCGGACGTGCTCCGGCAGGTGTCCCCGTTCATCGCGGCCGGGGTCGTCCTCGCGCTGCTGCTGGGCCCGCAGCTCAACGCCCTCTCCCTCGGCGACGACCTGGCGCGCGGCCTCGGCCAGCGGGTGGGCCTCGCCCGGCTCACCTCGGCACTCGCCGTGGTGCTGCTGTGCGGCGCGGCCACCGTCGTCGCCGGCCCGATCGGCTTCGTCGGCCTCGCCGTACCGCACGCCGCCCGGCTCATCACCGGGCCCGACTACCGCTGGGTGCTGCCGTACAGCATGGTCCTCGCCCCCGTCATGCTGCTCGTCGCCGACATCGCCGGCCGGGTCATCGCCCCGCCCGGCGAGATCCAGGTGGGCGTGGTCACCGCCGCGATCGGCTGCGTCCCCTTCATCTGGCTCGTCCGGCGCAGGAAGCAGGTGGAGCTGTGACCGGCGCCCCTCCCCAGGAGCTCTCCGGCACGGGCCTCGCCGACGCCGTACGCACGGTGACACGGGTACGCGGCCGGGGGCGCGGGCGCTCCACGCTGGTGGCGGCCGGTCTGCTGGTGGCCGTGGTGGTGATGTTCGCCGTCTCGCTGAGCATCGGCGACATGGTGATGCCGCTCGGCAAGGTCGTGGAGACCCTGCTCGGCGGCGGTGACGGCGGCTCGCGGTTCGTCGTGCTGGAGCTGCGCCTGCCCCGCGCGCTGCTCGCCGTCCTCGTCGGCCTCGGCTTCGGACTCTCCGGGGCGGTCTTCCAGTCCGTGCTGCGCAACCCGCTGGCGGCGCCGGACGTCATCGGCATCAGCGCCGGGGCGAGCGCCGTCGCCATCACCGCCTCGCTGCTCTTCCAGGTCAGCGGCCTCGCCCTGTCCGGGAGCGCCCTGGCCGGCGCGGTGGCCGCGGGCGCCGCCATCTACCTGCTCGCCTGGCGCCAGGGCGTCGTAGGCCAGCGCCTCGTGCTGATCGGCGTGGGCTTCGGCACCGGCCTGAGCAGCGTCGTCTGGTACGTGATGGCGCGCTCGGACACCACGGACGCGCACGAGGCGTACCTGTGGCTGACCGGCACCCTCAACGGCCGTTCCTGGGGCCAGGTGTGGCCGCTGCTGACCACCCTCGCCGTGCTCGTGCCGCTCACCGCCCTCGCCGCCCGCGCACTGGCCCCCCTCCAGCTCGGGGACGACGCGGCGGCCGGTCTCGGCGTCCGCGTCGAGCCCGGCCGGCTGGCGATGCTCGGCTGCGCGACCGCCCTCGCGGGCGTCGCGACCGCGGCGGCGGGACCCGTCGGCTTCGTGGCCTTCGTCGCCGGGCCGATCGCCCGCCGGCTGGTGCCGGGCCAGGGGGCCGCCCTGCCGCACGCTGCGCTGACCGGCGCCCTGATCGTCCTGGTCGCCGACTTCGGCGCCCAGCACCTGCTGCCGTCGGTCCAGCTGCCGGTGGGTGTGGTGACCAGCCTCATCGGCGCCCCCTACCTGCTGCTGCTCCTGGCACGCGCCAACCGCGGGGGCAGCGGTGGCTGACCCGCGGAACCACGAGACGGATGAAGACGACAAGGAAAGGCGTGGCCGCGCCGTGGCTGAGCACACTCTTCGAGCCCAGGACGTCCGCCTCGGCTACGGCGACCGGGAGATCGTCTCCGGCCTGAGCGTCGGCGTCCCCCCGGGACGGATCACGGTCATCGTGGGCCCGAACGCCTGCGGCAAGTCGACGCTGCTGCGGGCGATGGCACGGCTGCTCACCCCCTCGGCGGGTGCCGTGCTCCTGGACGGCCGGAGCATCCAGGAGATGCCGACGAAGGAGGTCGCCGCCGTGCTCGGCATCCTCCCGCAGAGCCCGTCCGCGCCGGAGGGGATCACGGTCGCCGACCTCGTGGGGCGCGGCCGGTACCCGCATCAGGGCTGGTTCCGGCGCTGGTCCGCCGAGGACGACGAGGCGGTCGCCCGTGCGCTGCTCTCGACCGGCACCCTGGACCTCGCCGAACGCCCGGTGGACGAACTCTCGGGCGGACAGCGCCAGCGCGTGTGGATCGCGATGGCGCTCTCGCAGCGCACGGACATCCTGCTGCTGGACGAGCCGACGACCTTCCTGGACGCCAGCCACCAGCTGGACGTCCTGGACCTGCTCACCGATCTGAACCATGAGCACGGGGTCACCATGGTGGCCGTCCTGCACGACCTGAACCTGGCCTGCCGTTACGCCGACCACATGATCGCGATGAAGGACGGCCGGATCGTCGCGGAGGGCCCGCCGTCCGACATCGTGACGGAGTCGCTGGTCGGCGAGGTGTTCGGGATGCGCTGCTCGGTGATGGAGGACCCGGCCTCGGCCACGCCGATGGTCGTGCCGCTGGGCCGTCACCACGTGCGGGGCAGGACGGGCCACCCCGCCGCATGATCACCAATTAGGTGAGGCTACCCTAAGCGCATGAACGATTCCGCTCCACGCTCCCGTCGTACCCCGGTCCTGATGGCCGGCGCCGTCGCCGCCCTCCTCGTCGGCCTCACCGCCTGCGGCTCCTCCGACGACTCCGCCGGTTCCGGCTCCTCCGCCTCGGACGGGGCGGCGGGCGGCGCCTTCCCGGCGAAGGTCGCGACGAAGTTCGGCGAGGTCACCGTCGACAAGGCCCCCAAGCGTGTCGTGGCGCTCGGCTGGGGCGACGCCGAGACGGTCCTCGCGCTCGGCGGACAGCCCGTCGGGGCGAGCGACTGGCTGGCGTTCGGCGGCGAGGGCGTCGGGCCGTGGGCCAAGGGCAAGTACGACAAGAGCCCGCAGATGATCGGCACGCTGGAACCCGAGTTCGAGAAGATCGCCGCGCTCCAGCCCGACCTCATCCTCGACACCAAGTCCAGCGGCGACCAGACCCGTTACGACACCCTGAGCAAGATCGCCCCGACCGTCGGCGTGCCCGAGGGCGGCGACCAGTACAAGGTCTCGTGGAAGAAGCAGACCGAGATGGTCGCCGCCGCCATGGGTGTCCCGGAGAAGGGCGAGAAGCTGATCGCCGACACCGAGGCGAAGTTCGCGGACGCCGTGAAGGCGCACCCCGAGTTCAAGGGCAGCACGATCACGCTCGGCTCCCGCACCTCCGAGGGGTACGGCGCCTACGTCTCCGGCACCGGCCGCGTCGACTTCGTCGAGCGCCTCGGCTTCGAGAACAACCCGGCCGTCGAGGCCAAGGCCGGCGAGGGCTTCTCGGTCTCCGTCTCCAAGGAGAACCTGGACCTCCTGGACGCCGACCTGACCGTCATGGCGCCCATCGGCATCCCGGCCACCGACATCAGCGACGACCCGCTGTACAAGGCGGTCCCGTCGGTGAAGGCCGGCCACTCCCTGATCTTCGACGACCAGGGCATCAGCCAGGCGTTCGCCACCGACTCGGTGCTCTCGACCGGCTACGCGCTGGAGAAGGTCGTCCCGCTCTTCGCCGAGAAGCTGAAGTAGCCCGAGCGGCCCCGCACCGTGTGCGACCCCGCGCCCCGTGCCACCTGGTGGCACGGGGCGCGGGCGGCTGACGGGTCCGGTGCCGTGGACCGTGAGCGGCTGCCGCACGGCCCGGCCGCCGGCGCCACCAGGTCCGAGCAGTCGGTCCTGCCGGGGCCGCCCGGAGGCGATGCGCGGTCTCCTAGCCCGCGTGGACCACGGCCGTCGAACCCGTCCGTCCCCTCGTCGGCGCGGCCGCCTCCCTGCTGGAGCCGGGCGAGGAGGACACCGCCCTCGCGCCGATCCGTTTCGGCTCGCACGCGGTGGGGCCGGGGGAGCACCCGTGGGCGAGGTCAGCCGCGCGTGGCGCTGACATCGCCGTTGACGCTGGTCAGCGTCATGGCATGCCCGCCGCCCTCGGTGGCCGGGGGGATGTCCACCGAGGTCCGGCCGTTGCGCGTCGCCGCCTCGACGGTGTAGGCGGGGGCGTCGTGCGGCAGCGTCACCCGTACCGAACCGTTGGTCGTGGCGGCGGTGAGACGGGACGGGGAGGTGGCGCCGGAGAGGGTCACGTCCCCGTTGACGGTCCCGGCGTGCAGACCCGCCGAACTCAGCGTGCCCGCCCGCACGGAGCCGTTCCGGGTCGTCAGCCGGACCGTGGCGTCGCCGAGCCCGGACCGGGTGACGGTCACGTCCCCGTCGACCGTGGTCAGGTCGAGCCCCGCCGCCACCCCGGCCACGTCGATGCCCGCGTTCCTGGCGTCGACCGTGACGTGGACACCGGCCGGGACACCGATCGTGGGCATGCGCGGGCACGGCCCCTCGTCCTGGCCGCCGTGGCGCGGACAGGACAGCCGGAGCACCCAGGTGTCGCCCCGCCGGGACCAGCGGCTGTCGGTCCCCGTCCCCGTCACCGCCCGGTCACCGTCGGCGGGGCGCAGACTCACACCGTCACCGGTCGTGATCACCAGCCGGGAGCCCGGTTCCAGGGAGGGCGGCGGTCCGTCGAGGCGCGCCCCCGGGTCCCCGCCGCACGCCGCGACCAGGGGGACGACCGCCAGCAGGGCCCATCGCCGTCCACGCGTGAAAGCCGTGATGTCCATGCCTGCCCGTCTTCCCCGGACCCGGCCGTCCCATGACCCCCTCACCGAACGGCCCGGCGCCGGAGCCCCGTTGTCCGGGCGACGGCGGGCGGCGCCGGGCCGACGGCCCGTCACATCCCGTCCGCCGTCGGCCGGTCACCCGCGGCGGCGGCTCGATCCCCGCGGGGGCGGGTACCGGTACGAGTCGTCCTCGTACAGGTCGTCGTCCCCCTCGAATTCGGCGTAGCTGGTGGGGGCGTAGGTGCTGCGGCCGCTGTCCGTGATGACCGTCCGCCTGGACGACGGCTGACGGCTGCGTCCACGGTCCCGTTCACGTGGGGGCTCGTAGCCGCCGGATCCGTGGACCACGTCGTCGTCCACGAGCTCGATGGGGCGGCTGCCGGACATGCCGGAGGGGGCGCGGCTCGACCTGCGCCGCCGTCCTCGGTCCCGTTCGCGTGCGGGTTCGAGGGGGCCGGATCCGTAGACGACGTCGTCGTCCAACAGCTCAATGGGGCGGCTGCCGGACATGCCGGACGGCGCGCGGCTCGACCCGCGCCGGCGTCCGCGGTCGTCCTCGGGCTCCGGGACGCTGACGGACGGCCGGCGGCTACGGCTCCTCCTGCGCGAGCTCCGCCCCTCGTCCTCGGAGGCCACCACATAGCTCGGGGCCACACTGCGGCGGCGCCGGTGACCGCCGCTCTCCGGCTGCTGGCTGCCGAAGTACTCCTCCTCGTCCTCCACCGCGGCGTAGTTGACGTGGGTGGAGGCGGAAGGGCGGCCGAACGAGGCCACGGGAGGCCGGCTCGACCTGCGCCTGCGGCTGGGAGCCGGAGCCTGGCTCGCGCGGCTCCTGCTCTTGCTCCGGCTGCGGTACGAGGGCTCCGGATCGTCCTCGGGGCTGTTGCTGCGCCGGTCCGACTCCATCCGGTAGGTCTTACGGCGTTCGGCCACGGCGGCACCCTCGTCCTTCGTGGACTGCCGGTGGTTGTAGCCGTACTGCTCCAGGTCCCCCTCGTCGTCGGAGTGCTCCCCGGCCATCCGCATGCCCTCCGGCACGCCCTTGCGGTTCTCCATGCCGTAGAAGCCGTCGTGCGTGCCGCGCTTGGAGTACTTGACCGGGTGGGGTGTGGTCACACTGACCGTGACGTCGTCGCGGCCCGCGCGCCTGGGGACCCGGCCGGTGTCCCGGATCAGCTTCGGGGTGGAGTAACCGCGCGTTCCCCGGGGCACGCGCGGCATCTGGAAGTGCATGTTGGCGTTCGGGGCGACACCGCTGAGGCGGCCCGCTGCCTCGGGCCTGCTCAGGTCGACGTCGTTGAGGACGGGGACACCCAGCCGCCGCAGGTCCTCGCGGTTGTTCTCGTACTCCTGGTAGTCGGGCTGCTCCTCGAACGTGGTCGCCGCCATCCTGCCCGCCCGGCCGGGGTCCCGGCGGATCCGCGCCCGTGCCGCGGACAGGTCGGCCTCGGACAGGAAGATCTCGTCCCGGTCCTGGAGGTTCTCCTCGGGCGGGCGCGACCGGCCCTCCGGGTGGATTCCGCCCACCGTGGCACGCGGTCCCAGGATCTGGTGCGGGTACACCTGGATCCGGCCCTGTGTGGTGTCGAAGATCTCCATGTCCCCGGACGACTTGACGTACCGTCCGACGATCGGGCCGCGCTCGCCGGTGATCTCGAACATCTGGCCGCGGTCCTTCTTGTGCATCCTGCGGCCTCCGCCGGCCATCATGCGGGCCACCGGAACGGCGCCGCCGTGGGCGGTCGCCGGGCCTGCGGTGCCGGACCCGGGTCCGGACAGGTCGGGCGTCGACCCCTGGGCCATCCTCCTGCCGTTCGCCGCCGCGGAGCGCTCGAACGGATCGTCCTGGTGGGAGACCGCCACCCCGGCCCCGTTGTCGGTACCCGCCACCGGCCCCAGGGACTGCTGGCGGACGTGGTCGAGCTCGTGGAACATCGTCTCGTCGTCCGCGCCCTGCGGGCCGACGACGATGTCGTGGCCGGTGGTGTAGGCACGGGCACCCAGCTCCGTCGCCGAGCGCTGCGCGGCCGGGTCGCTGTGGACCCGCACGTGGCGGAAGGACATGCCGTAGCCCTGCTCCGCCCTCTCCATGAGACGGCTGTCCAGCGGACGGCCCGGGGAGCGGACGGCGTCGGCCACCGACGACTGCGGGACGGGCGAGGCCTCCACGGGCTGCTCGGCGGTCTCGTGCCCGCACCCGCCGCCGTGCTCGTGCCGCTCCTCCTCGACGGCGCGGGCCACGACCGCGTTGCCCGCCGCGCGCTGGAGAGCCAGGACGCGTTGCGCGAACGTGGCCGGCGCCTCCGCGTGGTGGCTGCTCGCCGGGCCACCGGCCCGCTCGGCCCGGGTTCTGTATGCGCGCACGGTACTCCTCGCCACTCAACGCCTGATCAGGAATGGTCACCCGCCCCGCACGGGCGGCGGGAGGCCCGCGAGGGCAGGATCCCGGGTGTGGGCGGGTCGGCGCCAAGGGCTGCGAGGGCAACGCCGGCGGTGGGGCGCCCCGGACGGCCGTGCCGCCCCGGACCCCGCCCGGCGCACGGGGCGCCGCTCACGTCAACCAGCGTCCTGCGTACCGCTGTTGAGCGCGGCAGGCAGGTGCACGCGGCGCCGTATGCCGAGTTTGCGGTAGGTGCTGGTCAGGTGGGTCTCCACGGTACGCCGTGCCAGGTGCAGCAGTTCCGAGATCTCGGCGTTCGTCCGTCCCTCCGCGGCCAGCGCGGCGATGCGCCGTTCGCTGGCGGTCAGTGAACCGCTGCCCGTGAGGGGCGCGTTCCTGCGGCGGGCACCACTCGCGCGCAGGGCCGTCTCCGCGCTTCCCGACAGCCGGACCGCGCCGAGCCGTTCGGCCGTCACCGCGGCCTCCCGGAGCAGCGGGCGGGCGCTGCGGGGCTGTCCGGCCGCCGTGAGCTGGAGCCCGTGGGTGATGAGCGCGGGGACCAGCTCGATGTCGAGCGAGGTGCCGCGCAGGATGCCGACGGCCTCGGCGGTGAGTTCGAGACCGCGCCGGCCGCCGGTGGCCGCGCCGAGGACGCGCAGGGCACGGCCGCGGACCCGGGGCGTGTCCCAGATGGCGGCGTACCGGCTCTCCTCCTCGGCGAGTTCGAGTGCCTCCGGCATCTCCCCCAGGAGGAGGTGGCACTCCGCTGCGGCCGAGCGCCACGGCGTGACGACGGGGCTCTCCACGTCACGGCCGAGCTGGCGCCTGCCGCACTCCCGGAAGTCGTCCAGGGCGCCCGCCGGGTCGCCGACGGAGGCACGCAGCACACCACGCGCGTAGAGGAACCGGTTCTGTTCCCAGCTGTCCCGCGCCTCCCTGACATCGACACCCGCGACGAGCCGCTGGGCCTCGGCGGGGCGGCCGCACTCGACGAGGGCGATGACGCGATGGGCCAGGAAGGTGCTCGCACCGGTGCGGGGCGCGTCGCCGGGAGCGGGCGCCACGCCGGCGGTCTCCTCCAGCACCCAGCGGTAGTGGCCGCGCGCGGCGGCGGTGTCCACCCGCGCGTCGAGCAGCGACCGGTGGACGGGGTGCAGGGGCGACAGCCAGTGCTCGGCCAGCCCGGTCCTGATGATGCGCTCGGCGTCGTCCGGCGCGTCCGCCCACTGCGCCACGGAGGCGGCCGTACCCAGCAGGTAGGGCACCAGCAGCGGGTCCTCGGGGGCCGTCAGCAGCGGCCGGATCTGCCGCATAGCCGACTCGGCGGACAGCAGCCCGGCCGACGCCTCGTACCGGACCAGCAGGGCGCGCAGGGCCGGGCTGATCCACTCCGGGGAGTGCTCGGCGCGCTCGCAGAGCCGGGTGTACACGGCCCGCCGGATCTCCGGGTCGTGGTCGGAGAAGAACGCCGAGGCCGTCTGGATCGTGCGGGCCAGGACGGGTTCCCCGTCCAGGGAGCCCAGTTCGCGCATGACGTCGAGCGCGGCGTGCGGTTTGCCCCGGTGCGCCAGGGCGTTGCCCAGGCTGACCGCCGCCAGCACCCGGTCCCTGGGCCGCTCCTGGAGGCGCAGCGCCTCGGCCAGCCGGGGTATCCCGCCGGTCCGCGAGGTTGCGAACTCCAGTTCGCCGAGTCCCGTGAGCACGGCGGCCCGGCGTTCGCGCGGCATCGGCTCGTCGAGCGCGCGGCGCAGGTAGTGCGCGGCCGCGGCGGTCCGGCCCGCCCGGGACGCGTCGGCCGCCGCGTCGAGGAGGGTCTTGGCGACACGCGCCGTGGTGCCGGGGGTGGTACGCAGCAGGTGCCCGGCCACCGCCTCGACCCCGTCGCCCCGGCGCTGGCGCAGTTCCGCCGCGCGCAGGTGCAGGGCCTGCCGGTGCGAACGGGGCCAGCCGTCGAGGACCGCCCCGCGCAGGAGGGGGTGCGCGAAGCGCGGGACGCCGGTACCGGGGTCACGGCGCAGCAGCCCGAGCCGGATCAGCGTGGTGATCCAGCCACCGACGCGGTCGGGGTCGGCCCGGGTGAGTTCGGAGAGGAAGTCACCGAAGTCGTGACCAGGGCCGGGCCCGTCCTGCCCTGGGGGGCCCGGACGCCGGGCGGACACCCCGCCCGGCTCCTCCTCGTCCTTCCTCCCGTCGCAGCGTGCGCTGTCCTCCAGCTCCGCGAGGGCGCGGGCCACCGCGGAGCTCTCGGGGCCCGCGCTCCTCAGCCACCACGAGACCGCGGCCACGAACGCCCCCGGGTACAGCTCGGCGCAGTTCTCGGGCAGTCCCGGCTCCGGGCCGCAGCCGTCCGCGGCGCCGGCCCGGGCGCCGTGCGGGAACACCGCCCGCAGGTCGTCGAGCAGCGCGCGCAGCAGCAGCGGGTTGCCCGCACCCGCCCGGACGCAGCCGTCCACCCAGGTGTCGCCGGTGTCCGGGCCCAGCGCACCGCGTACCAGCTCCTCGGCGGCCGGACGGCTCAGCGGCGCCACCGGGTGCATGCGGACCACACCGGGCGGCAGCGAGTACGCCAGCCCCGGTGACGGCGGGGCGATGTCGTACTGCCCGCGCTCGGTCACCACCATCAGGACCGGCATCCCCGTCAGCCGCCGGGCCCCCTCGGTCAGCCAGCGCCGGGACGCCTCGTCGGCGAGGTGCGCGTCGTCGACCGCGACCAGCAGGGGCGACTTCGCCGCGTACCCGCACAGCAACTGCCACAGGCGGGACGGGTAGCCGAGGTGGTGGGGGGTCCCCGGGGTGTCGTCGTGGAGGGCGCCCAGAGCGCGCGGCGGGTCGAGGAGCTGCGTGACGAGGGCGAAGGGCATGCCGGAGCTCTCGGCGGTGGCATGGGCACGCAGCACCCGCATGCCGAGGTCGGCGCCCAGTTCGGCGGCGTTCTCCAGCAGCGCGCTGCGGCCCGTCCCGGTGGGCGCGCGCAGCAGGACCAGCCGACCGGACCCGGCCACGGCCCGCTCGGCCTCCGCCGCCAGCAGGTCCAGCGCGGACTCGCGTTCCAGCAGCCCGGCGGAGGCGGGCCCCGGGCCCGGCTTCCGCGCCGGGACCGCCGGACGCGGCTGACCCGTTAACACCCTCATGGGGACGTGCCGCCGATCTCGTGGTCGGTCTCGTGGTGGGCCACGTTGTTCTCGTCCTGTCGGCGAAGGAAGGATGGGAGGAGCGGGAACGCCCTGTTCCGTTGAGGCAAGACGCGAGGACGTACAGCCATGGTTCTTCGAGCCCCGGTCAGAATTCCTGTGGAGATCCACGCGTCTGACCCGCTGTCCCTGGACGGCGCGGTCAGCCAGCTTCGCCGGCACTCCGAGGTGGAACTGGTCGAGGAGGGCGCGGGCCGGCCGGCCACGGTCGCGGTCCTGCTCGCCGAGGGCCTCGACGAACCCACGCTGTCGCGGCTGAGGCGGCTGACCCGGGCGGACGGCACCAAGGCCGTCCTCGTCACGAGCCTCATCCGCGAGGCGGAACTGCTCCAGGTGATCGAGTACGGAGTCGGCGCGATCGTCTGGCGCCGGGAGGCCACCGGCCAGCGTCTGCTCCGGGCGGTCCTCGCCGCCTCGCGGGGTGACGGCGATCTGCCCTCGGACCTGCTGGGACGGCTGATAGCCCAGGTCGGCACGATGCAGCGCGGCGCGGCCAGTTCCTCGGGCGCCACGGCGTCCGGACTCGCGCCACGCGAGGTGGACGTGCTCCGGCTGGTGGCCGAGGGAATGGATACCGGGGAGATCGCCAGCAAACTCTCGTACTCCGAACGCACGGTCAAGAACGTGATGCACGGTCTGACGACCCGGCTGCAGCTCCGCAACCGTGCCCATGCCGTGGCCTATGCCTTGCGGGAAGGCTACATCTGATGCCTCGCCCGCGGATTCAAGGGCCCTGAGGACAGAAGAACGGCCGTGCGGGGGCAGTGGGGTTGCCCCTTGATCGTCCCCCGGGTGCCTCGCGGGGCCGGTGCCCCGACGGCGACGATGTGATGGGGCGTCCCGTGCCGGGGCGCCCGCGGCCGGCCGGACGGCGAACAGGTCCGGCCCGGCGCGGTGACAGGTTGAGAGACGACAGGTCGTTCCCCGACGGTCCGTCCGGCGACGGGCGGTCGCCCGCCGGGCTGCGACGGTGAAGGGCAGGGCCACCGTGATCCACGAGGTGGATGACATCCTCAGAGGGCTGCTCACCCGCGGCGCCTTCGCCGGTTCCGACGTCGAGGTCACCTTCGACGCCCCGACGCGCGACTGGGCGGCCCGGCGCAACGCCCCGACCATCGACGCGTATCTGTACGACATCCGCGAGGACACCAAGCGGCGTCAGCGCGGCAAGATGTCGCTCCGGGACGAGCAGGGGATCGTCCTCAAGGAGCACCAGCCGCCACGCTGGTTCCGGCTCTCCTACCTCGTCACCGCCTGGACGAAGCGCCCGCAGGACGAACACCGGATGCTCTCCGCCGTGCTGCACACCCTGCTGCCCAAGGAGATCCTCCCGCCGGAGGACCTGACCGGCACGCTCGCCGGACTCGGCCTCTCCGTCCCGCTGACCGTCGCGGGGCTGCACACCGAGGCGCGCTCGCTCGCGGACATCTGGTCCGCCCTCGGCGGCGAACTCAAGCCCTCGCTCGACGTGGTGATCACCGCGCCCTTCCTGGCGTTCCCCGAGTACACGGTCGGTCCGCCGGTCACGGAAGGGCTCGGAGTCCAGGTCGGCAGGGCGGACGGCCGGCCCGAGGACAGTCCCGCGCGCTACCACAGCGCGGAGACCGTCGAGGCCGCCAAGGAGGACTACGTGAAGAAGCACGGCACGACGGGAACCCTTCAGGAGCGGCGGAAGTGAGCGACCCGTCCTCCCCGCTGCTCGAACGGCTCGCGGAGCTGCGCGAGCGGGTGGCCCTCCTCGTCGAGCAGCGCAGCGCCACCGACCCGACGGCCGCCGATCCCATGCGCGGGATGTACCTGACGGACGACGCGGTACGCCACCTGCTGTCCGCGCGTACGACGGGCGCGTATCCCCCCGGCCCCGACGAGCCGGACGCGGCGGAGGGGCCGGCGGAGGAGGAGGAGCCGGACGCGTCCGAACCCTCCGACGACGACCGCCTCCACTGGCTCGCCCACTGGCTGCGCCTCGGTCCGCTCGACACCCGGATCCTGCTCATCGCGCTGGCACCCGACCTCGACCGCACCTTCGAGTCGCTGTACGGCTACCTCAACGACGACGTCACCCGCCGCCGGGCGACCGTCGCGCTCGCGCTCGACCTGTGCGGCGTCCCCACGCACAGCGCCGGGGGCAGGGCCAGGTTCCACCCGGCCGCCCGGCTGCTCGCGCGCGGGCTGATCGAGGTGGAGGACCCCGAACGCCCCTTCCTCAGCCGCTCCCTGCGCGTCCCCGACCGGGTCGTGGCCCATCTGCTCGGTGACGACACCCCGGACCCGGCGCTGGACGGGACCGTACGGCTGCTCCCCTACCTCCCCGCGGACGCGGACACCGACGCCGACGGCACGGCGCACCCCGTCGACCCGCTGGTGGCGCGGCTGGGCGAGCAGCTGTCGGTGCGCGCGCTCACCGTCTACCTGCGGGAGCACCGCGAGGGCGAGGGACTCGCCTTCGCCACCGCCGCCCTGCGCGCGGCGGGCGTCCCGGCCCTGCACCTCGTCCCGGGGGAGCGGCCGGAGCCCCACCGCCCCGAGGAGGACGCGCCGGCGGAACGCGCCGTGGCCGAACGCCTCCCGCCGTACCGGGAGCTGCTCCGCGAGGCACGCCTGACGGGCCGCGCGATCGTGGTGTCCTCGCTGCCCGAGCGGCCCGGGGAGCTGATCCGGGCGCTCACCGCGAACGACGTCCCGGTGCTGCTCGCCGACCCGCGCCCGTACGACCCGCAGTGGTGCGACCGGGGACGTGACCCGATCGTGCTGGACGCGCCCCGGCAGCGGACCGGCGATCTCGGCGCCTGGCGGGAGGCGCTCGGCCCCGGGGAACCGGACTTCGACCTGGCGCCGGTCGTCGCCGCGTACCGGCTCGGACCCGGCGGGATCAGCCGCGCGTCCCGGGCCGCGCAGGACCTCGCCGCCTTCGAGGGCACCGGACTGTCCGCCGCGCACCTGCGGCTCGCGGCCCGGCAGCAGTCCGCCTCGGGCCTGGAGCGGCACGCCCGCCGCATCCGGCCCGACGTCGGCTGGGGCGACCTCGTCCTGCCGGACGCACCCCTGGCCCAGCTGCGGGAACTGGTCCTGCGCGCCCAGCACCGCGACCGGGTGCTCGGCGACTGGCGGCTGAGCGCGGGCGGCGGACGCGGCCGGGGCGTGGTGGCGCTGTTCGCCGGCGACTCCGGTACCGGCAAGACGCTCTCCGCCGAGGTCGTCGCGGGCGAACTGGGCCTGGACCTCTACGTGGTGCAGCTCCCGTCCATCGTGGACAAGTACGTCGGTGAGACGGAGAAGAACCTGGAGCGCATCTTCACCGAGGCCGACCGCACGGACGCGGTGCTGCTCTTCGACGAGGCGGACGCCGTGTTCGGCAAGCGCTCCGAGGTCAGCAGCTCCAACGACCGCCACGCGAACATGGAGAGCGCCTACCTCCTCCAGCGCCTGGAGTCGTTCGACGGCATCGCCCTGCTGACCACCAACCTGCGGTCCAACATCGACGACGCCTTCACCCGCCGGCTGGACCTGGTGGTCGACTTCCCCTTCCCCGACGAGCAGCAGCGCCTGGCGCTCTGGCGCCACAGCCTCGCCCACGTCCCGTGCGCCGACGACATCGATCCGGCGTCCTGCGCGGCGGACTTCGAGCTGGCGGGCGGCTCGATCCGCAGCGCCGTCGTCACGGCCGCGTACGCCGCGGCGGGGCGCGGCGACGGGGTGTCGTCGGCGGACCTGCTGGCCGGCGCCCAGCGCGAGTACCGCAAGGCGGGCCGGCTGGTGCTGGACGACGCCTCCTGGTGATCCCCGGCCACGCGGCGGGCCCGTGACCCGCCGTGCGGCGGGTCACGGGCCCGAAGTGTGTGACCGGACGGGGCTTCCTACTCCATCGGCTCCGGGAGCCAGTCCTTCGCGATGACGGTGCCCGGCTTCTCCTGCTGGTTGATCCAGCCCAGCTTCGCCTTGTTGAGGGTCAGTTCGTCCAGGACCCCGGTCTCCTCGGACGCGAACAGGCGCTGGTACTCCTTGATCCGGTTGAAGAGGCCCTGGGACGGCTTCTCCTTGGGCTGCTCGTGCTTGCGCAGGTAGTCGATGTTGGCCCGGGTGGCGTAGACGGCCAGCTTCAGGTCACCGTCGTCGATCTCGGCCTGGGTGCCCCAGAGCAGCATGTTGCGCACCCACAGCACCTCGGGGCTGGGCTCGTCCGCCTTCAGCGGCACCGTCTTCACGGCGACGAAGTGCGCCGCCAGGAGCGCCGTCATCGTGGAACGGCCCAGGTTGCCGGGCCCGTCGTTCTCCGCCAGCCTGCTGAAGGCGCCGTACTTCGTGTCGTTGGACTGCTGGAAGCACTTCACGGCCTCCTGGGTCGCGCGGTCCAGCTTGCCCACCGTGTGCTCGGCGGTCAGCTTGCAGCCGCCCGCCCCCGTGGCCAGCCGCACCTGTGCGAACTGCACGAAGAGGTTGGGCTTGTCCTCCGGGGTGATGGGCAGCGGGCCCCGCTCGGGCTTCTCCTCCTCCTCGGGCTTCTCCTCCCCGCCGCCGCCGCCGTCCGACCCGCCGGGCTGCTCGGAGGGCGCGGGTTCCTGCGTCGGCTTCTGGGTCGGCTGCTCCGGCGGTTCCTCCGGCAGCGCGGTGGCCGCCGCCTGTTCGATCTTCGGCTGCGCGAGGGTGCGGACCGGCGCCTTGTAGGTGAACCAGAGCACCAGACCGGTGATGGTCAGGGCGAGCAGCAGGCTCAGCGTGGTCATCATCCAGAACGGCAGCACGCTGCGCTGCACGTACGTCCCGTTCACCGCCAGGGGGTCGAAGCCCGAGCGGCGCACGGACAGTTCGTACGGCCGCTGCTGCTTCTGCCCCACCCAGGTGATCTGCCGGGGCTTCAGCGTCGCGTCGACGAAGGCGGCGCGGCCGGGCTCGATCTGGACGTTGGCCGGGACGATCTCGTACGAGAGGTCGTCACTGGCCTTGTCGCCGCCGCCGATCGACGCCGTGAGCACGGTGTTGCCGAGGTTGTCGACGGCCAGCCTGGGCCGGCCCCTGAAGCGGCCCTTGACGGTCTGCGGGACCAGTTCGGCCCGCACCTCCATGAACGTCGTGAAGGTGATGTTGCCCTCGGCGACGGTGGTGGCCTCGGGGTGCTCGGTGGGCAGGATGCGCACGCCGTAGGGGTGCGGCCCGGCGGCCGCGTCCGGGGTGCGCGGCGGGGCGAAGGTCAGCTCGACGATTCCGGTCGTCCCTGGAAAGAGCCTGATGGACGGCGGTTCCACCGAGACGTACGGTGCGACGTCGCCGACCGCCTCGAAGCGGTACTCATCGACGACGTCACCGGTGTTGCGCAGACGTAGCCGTACGGTGGTGCTGCTGCCCGGGTCGACCGTGGTCGAGGCGGGCTCCAGGGAAGTCCAGGTGGTCACCCGACGGACGCTACTGCGCAGCGCGGTGGCGGTGTCAGAGGCTGCGGGGTAGTACCGCTGCCCGAAAGGTAACGCCCGCTGCCCCGGATTCCCCCGTGCGCGGTCCGGGCCGCAGGACACGGGACCCGGCCCGTGGCCGCCCGCCCCGGTACGGAGCCCGGGGCCGCACCGCCGCGTCCCGACGGGAACCCTGGTGGACGGGGGAGACACCGGGCCGTGCCCGCGTTGCCCCTGGGGGCAGGTTCCGTGCCCTTGATGAGGCACTGGAGGACGTTTACCCGCCCGCGCCCCGCCCGCGAGGCTGAGTCTGGTCTTGTATCGGTACCCCGAGGAGAGCAGAGCATGCCGTCATACCTGTCGCCGGGCGTGTACGTGGAAGAGGTGGCCAGCGGCTCTCGTCCGATCGAGGGGGTCGGCACCTCGGTGGCCGCATTCGTCGGGCTGGCGCCCGACGGACCTCTGAACGAGCCGACGCTGGTCACCAACTGGACCCAGTACGTCGCCTCCTTCGGTGAGTTCACCGACGGCTACTTCCTGGCGCACTCGGTGTACGGCTTCTTCAACAACGGCGGTTCCGCCGCCTACGTCGTCCGGGTGGGCGGAGCGCCCGGCGGAGTCACCGGCTCGGCGGGCGAAGGCACCGACGAGGAGGCCGGCCGGCGCGGCCGCTCGGCCGTGGCCGGCGGTGCCGCGCCCGCCGCGCTGACCGCCGGGAAGGCCCAGGCCCTGGGCACGTTCAAGGTGTCGGCCGTCGCGCCCGGCGAGAGCGGCACGCTCAGCGTCGAGGTCACCGACGCCGAGGGCGAGGGCCCCGCCGAGCGTTTCCGCCTGGTCGTCAAGGACGGCGCGAAGGCCGTCGAGACGTTCGACGTCTCGGCGAAGAAGAGCGCCCGCAACTACGTGGTCACCCAGGTCAAGGAACGCTCCAAGCTGATCTCCGTGCAGGAGGCGGCCGCGGCCGCGCAGCTGGCCCGCCCCGACAACCAGACGGTCGCCCTGGAGGCGCCGGTGGCCGCGCAGGCCCCCGCCGTCCCGGACGCGGCCGAGAGCGGGTCGGTCGGGATCGCCGAGTACCTGGGCGACTCCTCGGACCGCACCGGCTTCGGCGGTCTCGAAGCGGTGGACGAGATCTCGATGGTCGCCGTCCCCGACCTGATGGCCGCCTACCAGCGCGGTGCGATCGACCTGGAGGCCGTGAAGGCCGTACAGCTCGGCCTGATCGCCCACTGCGAACTGATGGGTGACCGGCTGGCGATCATCGACCCGCCGCCCGGCCTCAACGCCAGGCAGATCCGGGTGTGGCGCCAGGAGACGTCCAACTACGACTCCAAGTACGCGGCGCTCTACTACCCGTGGATCAAGGTCTTCGACCCGGCCGGCGGCCAGACCCGCCTGATCCCGCCGAGCGGCCACGTCGCCGGCATCTGGGCCCGCAACGACTCCGAGCGCGGTGTGCACAAGGCCCCCGCCAACGAGGTCGTGCGCGGCGCGGTCGACCTGGAGATGCAGATCACCCGGGGCGAGCAGGACCTGCTCAACCCGATCGGCGTCAACTGCATCCGCACCTTCCCCGGCCGCGGCATCCGCGTCTGGGGCGCGCGCACCCTCTCCTCCGACCCGGCCTGGCGCTACCTCAACGTCCGCAGGTACTTCAACTACCTGGAGGAGTCGATCCTCAACGGCACGCAGTGGGTGGTGTTCGAGCCGAACGACCAGGCGCTGTGGGCCCGGATCAGGCGGAACATCTCCGCGTTCCTGGTGACGGAGTGGCGCAGCGGCGCCCTGTTCGGCGCGACGCCGGAGGACGCCTACTACGTGAAGTGCGACGCCGAGACCAACCCGCCGGAGTCGGTGGACCTGGGACGCGTCATCTGCCAGATCGGCGTCTCGCCGGTCAAGCCCGCCGAGTTCGTCATCTTCCGGCTGGCGCAGTTCTCCGGCGGCAGCGGCGAGCTGGAGGAGTAGACGTCACGCGCCTCCGACCCCCGCTTGATTTCGCGTACAGCCACAGGTCCCAGCACCAGCAGAAGGAACGGCTTTCATGAGTCTCTCCCAGGGTGATGCCCTCACTACCCACAACTTCGGCCTCCAGATCGACGGCGTGATGGTCGAGTACCTCCACGCCGTGGGCGAGGTGGGGATGGAGCAGGACGTCATCGAGTACCAGCAGGTCTCGGCGAACGGCCAGCCGATCACCAAGAAGATGCCCGGCGTGAAGAAGGCCGGCGAGACCACCGTGACGCGCGGCATGGAGCAGTCCACCGCCTTCACGGAGTGGATCAACGCCTCGCTGCGCGGCGACATGGGCTCGGCCCGCAAGAACGCGAGCATCATCTACATGGACTACCAGTACAACCCGGTCAGGCGTCAGCACCTGCGCAACGCCTGGTGCACCAAGGTGATGGGCGCGGCGGCGACCGCCGGCGAGGCGTCCGTGATGACCGAGACCGTCACGATCGTCTACGAAGAGCTGGTCACCGAGTAATGCGCCGCGGACCTGCCAGGCCCGCCACCGACGCCGTCGCCGCCCCGTCCGCACCCGCGGACGTGGCGGCCCCGGCCGTCGCCCCGGCGGAAGCACAGCCCGTACGGCAGCAGTTGCGGACCGAGTTCGCGTTCGAGCTGCCGCGCGGATACGTGGACGACATGGGTACGGTGCACCGCGAGGGCGTCATGCGGCTCGCGACCGCCCGGGACGAGCTGATCCCGCTGCGGGACATGCGGGTGCAGGAGAATCCCGCGTACCTCTCGGTGGTCCTGCTCGGCCGGGTCATCACCCGGCTGGGCACCGTGGCACACATGCACGACGGCGTGGTGGAGAACATGTTCGCCTCCGACCTCGCCTTTCTGCAGGACTTCTACCGTCAGGTCAACGCCGAGGGCCACACCCGGGCCGGCGTGTCCTGCCCGCACTGCGAGCAGCCGTTCGAGGTCGAGCTCGGCGGGAGCCGCCTGGGGGAATCGTGACGTACGCGACCGACCGGATCCATGAGGAGATCGCGTACATCGCCTACCACTTCCACTGGAACCTGGACGACATTCTGGACCTGGAACACCGTGAGCGGCGGCGATACGCCGACCAGATAGCCACGTTGGTGACGCGGGCTGCGACGGAGCGCTGATGGGCATGTTCGACCGGCTCAAGGGCCGGGGCCGAGGTGGCAGCCAGGGACAGGACCTGGGCCGAGGGCCGAGTGCGGGCGGGGACGGTACGGCACCGGGCCCCGCCCCCGAGGCGTCTCCCGGCGACGGCGGCCCCGTCGCCGGCCGGGGACAGGGCTGGGCCGGCCTCCCGCCGATCCGGCGCGCGATGATGGCGCCGGGGAGGCAGACGGTCGCGTCCGCGGAATTCGGCGGCGCGCTGGCCACCTGGCAGAACCACTCGTTCTCCGGGACCCTCTCGCACGCCGTCCTGGACGACGCGCCGACCGGGCTCATCAAGGACGTGGCGTCGTTCGCCCCGGGGTCCGGTCCCGCGGCCGTCGGCGAGGCCCGGGTGTCCCCGGCTCCCGCCGTCGGCGACGGCGCCGGTGACAGCGGCGCTCCGGGCGGCCGGGGCGAGTGGCAGGGACCCTCGGTCCAGCGCGCCCTGGGCCCGCGCGTCGCTCCCGTACGGCCGACGGCCGCCGCACCACCCGCCCTGACCCGGGCCTCCGCCCCGGCCGCGGTCCAGCGCAGAGTGCTGCCCGCCGCCCCGAGCAGGAAGACGCCCGTCCCGAAGCCGGTGTCCGCGTCTCCGGTGTCCCCGTCCCCTTCGTCCCCTTCGTCTCCGGCGTCCTCGCCCTCCCCGGCTCCCGCCCCGAAGCCGGTGTCCTCGCACGCCGTCAGCCCCGCACCGGGGCCCGTGCCGTCGCCCGGCACCGGATCCTCCCGGGCACCCGCACCCGCACCCGCACCCCGCCCTGTCCTCCCGCCCTCCTCCGTGACGCCGGCTCCGGTCCGTCGGCCGGAGGATGACCAGGACGGCCCCCGAGGGGGCTCCGCGCGGACCGAGCCGCCGGGCCCCCGCCGGCCCGGGCCGACGGGGGCGCCCGGCGCGGTGCGCCCGCCGGACCGGACCCCTGCGGCTGACACCACGTCATGGCCCGTACGGCGACGGGAGGCGAGCACTCCCGGCCGGGCGGCCGGGCCGACGGCCTCCACTCCGCCCAGGCGCCCGCTGCTCGGGTCCCCGCTGTCCGGGCCGGCGGTCCCCCCGGCCCCACCCACGGCACCGGCCTCCCCGGCGCAGCAGCGCCCCGGTGCCGCCGCCCCCGTCGTGCGACCGTCCCCGCGCACACCGGAGACGCCGTCAGCCACGCCCCCGGGCATCCCCGGGGGCGGCGTGCCGTCGGGGCGGGCTCCGGTGTCCGGTGCCGCGACGGGCGCGACACCCCCGGTGCGCGGCACAGCTCCGGCCGGCGGACCGGAAGCCGTGGTGCGCCCGGCCGGTACGCCGGGGACGGCCCCGTCCCGGCCCCTCGGGCCCGTCACGGCCGCACCCGCGTCGCGTCCGGCCGTCAGGCCCGGGCTGGGTGCCCCGTCGAGCCGGCCCGTCGAAGGACCGTCGGCGAACCCGGCCGCTCCCGTGGCGCGCCGCAAGGCCGCGCCCCCCGCTCCCGCACCCCACGTGCAGCGCGCACCGGCGTCCGGCGTCCGGCCGGGCACCCCGCCGTCGCCGCCCGCGCTGCCCGCGTCCGCGCCCGTGGCGCCGCCCGCTGCCGCACCGGCACCGCCCGTACAGCGGCGCGGTGGCGCCGACGCAGCGTCGGCGAACGGGCCCCGGCCTGCCGCGGGCACCGGGTCCGTCCCGGCTCCCGGTCCTGGCCCCTCCAGCACCGTCGGGCCCGCCAAGTCCCCCCGGCCGTCCGGCACGTCCGGTCCCCGTACGAGCGCCGGCCCTGTCACGGGCACCGGTACGAGCGGCACGGTGCCGGGCCCCGGCGCGGCCGCCGGGCGCCCCGTCGTCCAGAGCGTCGTCCAGAGGCGCGCTTCCACGGCGGCTGCCGATCCGGCTGCGGGGCGGACCGGCGGCTCAGCCCCGGTGCGGCGTCCCGCCACGCCGGGGCCCGGCGCCGTGCCGACGCCGAGCGCTCCCGCCGCCGGGTCCGGCCCCGTGGGCGGGACACCGGTGCGCCGGCTCTCCGCGCCCGGCCCCGCAGGTGGCCCCGCGTCCGTGCCTCTCTCCGTCTCCCGCGAAGTCTCCGGCTCCGCGCCCGTCACCGTCTCCCGCCCGGTCTCCGGTCCCGCACCCGGCCCGCGTGCCGGAGACGGTCCGGAGCCCGGGAGTCCGCCCGTGGTGCGCCCCGTCGGCCCGGCTGCCGCCGTACCGTCCGCTGACACCGGTGCGCCCGTGTCCGGCGCGCCCGTCCGGCCGCCGAGCGGCCCGTCGGGAGGCGCCCCCGCCGACGGCGCCTCCCAGCCGCCGCGTCCCGCCCGTCCCGTGGTGTCCGCAGGATCAGGGGCGGCCCGCCCGGTTGCCGCGCCGCAGGTACAACGGGCGGCCCTGCCCGCCGTGCCACCGCGACGGCGGGCAACGCCTCCGGCCGTCCCGCCGGTGACCCCCACCCGGTCGCTGCCCCTCTCCGGCGGCGGCCCCGCACCCGTGTCCGGCGCCGGGATCGCGCCTGTTTCCGGTACCGCTCCGGGGCCTGGCTCCGTGGGACCCGCGCCGGTTCGTGCCGTCCCCGCCGCACCCTCCGGACCCGGCCGTCCGGGCAGCGCGCCGCCCGTGCAGCGGTCGGCCCACACCCGGGCACCGTCCCGGCCCCGGCCTTCGACCCGGATCCCCGCCCCGGCTTCCGCCCCGGCCTCGGGCACCCCGGTGCGTTCCGCGTCGCCGGCCCCCGCGCCCGCGAGGAGCGCCCCGGCCGCCGCGCCCCCGGCGGGACGGCCGCGGACCCTGCCGGTCGCCCCGCTCGTGGGTTCCGCGCCGCCGGTCACCGCCGTCGGGTTCACGCCGGCACCCGGGGCAGCGGCCCCCGGCGGGACGGCGGTCGTCCAGCGGCGCGGCGACGGTGCCCCGCCGCCCGGTGGCTCTCCCGCCGCCTCGCGACGGGCCGCCGCTCCGGAGGCGCCCGCGCTCCCGGGCATGCGCGGTGCCGCTCCACGCCCCGCCCCGTCGCCGGCCCCTACGCCCGCGCCCGCGAGGAGCGCCCCGGCCGCCGTGCGTCTGCGCCGTGTCCGGGCCGACGGCGCGGCGGGCCCGGCGCCCGGGGCCACCGCCCCGGCCGGCGCCCCCCGCCCGGCGGTACAGCGTTCCCCGGCGCCGTCGTCCGCGCGGCCCGCTCCCGCCCGGCCGCAGCCCCGGCCGGCGGCCGTCCGCCCCGTGGCCCCTCCGGTCGTGACCCCCCCGCCCCCGCAGTCCGGCGGCGAGGGTCACCGACCCCACGGCGTCCCCGCCGCCGTCCCGGTCGTCCAGCGCTCCGCGTCCGCCCCGCTCGTCCCGGGCGGCGCGGCCCGCACGCCCGCGGCGGTGACTCCCGGAGCCTCCCGGATCCCCGGAGACCCCGGAGACCCCGGAGCCCCGGCCGCCCCGGCGGCCCGGCCTGTCCGGAGCAACCCCGTCGTGTCCCTGGCGCCCGCCCGGCCCGCACCGGCCGCCGCGCTCCCCGTGCAGCGGATGGCCGCGGCCCCGGCCGAGCGGCCCTCCGCGCCCGTGGCGCCGGTCCGGGCGCCCGCACCCGCGCGGGTGACCGCACCGGGCCGCGCCACGTCCGTCCCGGTGCAGCGCTCCGGCCTTCCGGTACAGCGCTCCGGCGGAGGCCAGAGCGCGCAGGACAGGCCCGTGCCCTCCGTGACGAGCCGGCTCAAACCGCGTGAGCTGAAGGAGGACCAGGTCGCGGAGCTGGTCAACCGGCTGATCGGCCCCATGACCCGGCTGCTGCGCACCGAGCTGCGGCTCGACCGCGAACGGATCGGCAAGCTGCGCGACCCACGCCACTGAGAGGCCCCACCGGAGCCGCCCCGCACCACCCGCAAGCCCGTCCGTCCGGCCCCGCCGGAACCCGCCCCGACCGTACGTGGAACCGCAGGAAGGCCCCACCCGATGCCCCAGGAACTCGACGCAGGCTCCACCATCTTCTTCAACCTCACCATCGACGGTGAGAGCCTGGGCAACTTCAACGGTTGTGAAGGGCTCTCCTCCCAGGTCGAGATCGAGCAGCGGCAGGAGGGCGGCAACAACGGATTCGTCTGGCAGCTGCCGTCGCGTGTCACCTTCTCCAACATCACGCTCACCCGGCCCCTCACCGAGGAGACCGCGAAGGTGGCGGAGTGGATCTCCTCCGTGACCACGGGCGTGACCCGGCCCACCGGGCAGATCGCCGCGCTGCGCGCCGACGGTTCGATGGTCGCCCAGTGGGGCCTGATCGACGTACTCCCGGTGAGCTGGCGCGGCCCTTCCTTCGACCCGGCGAGCCCCGCCGTCGCCACCGAGGTCCTGGAGATCGCCCACCACGGGTTCACGGACGCGGGGGAGGCGTAGCCGATGAACCTCTCCAGCTTCGGTATCGGTGACAGCCTGGTGCGGGCGACGCTCGCCATCCACCAGCCGCCGATCGGCAGCAGCACCAGCCCCGGCGCGCTCATGAAGACGTTCAACTTCGACTTCAACCCGTCCCAGCTGTCGCTGACCCGCCGGGCCCAGTGGAAGACGACACCCACCGCCGCCGTGCGCGACGGCGCCGTGCCGGAGTTCATGGGGCCCGAGCCCCGGGAGATGACGGTGGAGATCTTCCTCGACCGCTCCGACGACCCGGACAGCAACGACGTGCGCAAGAAGGTCGAAGCCCTCTTCTCCTGCTGCGAGACGACCACCGCCAGCATCGCGGCCAACCAGCCCTCGACCCCGTGGGTGGTCTTCGAGTGGGGCGCCTTCTCCACGGCCCGCTTCAACGCGTACGTCAGCTCCGTGGAGGCCCAGTACACCCTCTTCAACACCAACGGGATGCCGATCCGCGCCGTCTGCCAGGTGACCCTGCACGAGATCCCGAGCAGCACCCTCGGCCAGAACCCCACCTCCGGCGCGCTCACCACCCGCCGGGTCCACCGGGTGGTGGCCGGCGACACGCTGCCGCTCCTCGCCTGGCGCGAGTACGGGGACGCCACCGTGTGGCGCACGATCGCCGAGGCCAACGACATCGACGACCCCAAGGCGCTGACGCCAGGTGCCGAACTGATGCTCCCCGCGGCCGAAGAGGTCGGCGCCTGATGCCCGACATCGGTTTCTCCAACATCCTCACGGTGCAGATCGCCGGCACGAAGCTCAAATCACCGGAGAACACGAAGCTGGTCGCGGGACGCGTCGACTTCGGCGCCGGGGTGCCCGGAGCCTTCCAGCTCACCTTCCGTGACGAGAAGAAGGACATCCTCGCCAAGCTGAACGTCGAGATCGGCGTGCCCGTGGTCATCGCGCCCCTCTCCGACGGCCAGGGGACACCGCTGATCACCGGGGAGGTCACCGCCCTGGAGACGGACTACGACCGCACCGGAACCTTCACCGTCATCCGGGGGTACGACAAGGGCCACCGCATGCTCCGGCAGCGCAGGGTCGCCGCGTACCGGAACAAGACGGCCACCGAGATCGCCGTGGAACTGGCGCGCAAGAGCGGCATCCCGCTGGGCAAGACCCAGCGGACCAAGGGCCAGTACGAGTTCATCAGCCAGGCCAACGTCACCGACTGGGACTTCGTCCAGCGGCTCGCGGACGAGAACGAGATGGTGATGTCCATCAGTTCCAAGGGCCGGTTCCAGTTCGTCAGGCGGCAGCACGCGGCGCTCGCTCCCCCGGAGAGCATGCCGAGCCGGCAGAGCGCGCTCCTGCTGAAGGGCGGCGAGGAGATCCTGCGCTGCCGCGCGGCGGTCACCTCCGCCGACCAGGTGGCCGCGGTCGAGGCCCGCGGCTGGAACGTCACCACCAAGCAGCCGCTGGTCTCCAAGGCGCCCGCTCTGGACAACACGGGCTTCGCGATCGGCACGACGCCGGCCGAGGTGTCCAAGACGTTCGGCAAGGCCGAACTCGTCGTGACCGACACGCCCTACGACAAGCTGGACGAGGTCAAGCACGCCGCCGACGCCGTGGCGGACGACGTGACCTCCTCCTTCGCCGAGGTGGAGATCACGGCGCGGGGCAACACCGAACTGCGCCCCGGCGTCGCCGTCACCCTCAAGGACGTCGGCAAGCCCTTCCAGGGCAAGTACACGATCACGGCCGCCCGCCACAGCTTCGGCGACCAGGAGCACTACGAGACGTTCCTCAACGTCAGCGGGCGCCAGTGGCGTTCGCTCTACGGGCTGACCTCCGGAGGCGGCGGGGCGGGCCCGGCCGGCCTCCCGAGCGTCGCCAACGCGCTGGTCACCGACATCAAGGACCCGCTGCGCCAGGGCAGGGTCAAGCTGAAGTTCCCCTGGCTGGACGACATGTACGTCAGCGACTGGACCCGGACCGTGCAGCTCGGCGGGGTCAAGGGCGGCAGCATGATCTCCCCGGACGTCGACGACGAGGTGCTGGTGGCGTTCGACCGCGGCGCCCTGGACCACCCGTTCGTCATCGGCGGTCTCTACAACGGCGTCGACAAGCCGGACCCCGTGGACGTACCGGTGTACGACGCGACGCGCGGCAAGGTCACCCGGCGCACCCTGTCCGACCGCAGCAACAACCGCCTCGACCTGCTCGACCAGAGCGTCGGTCTCAAGCG
Organism: Streptomyces sp. NPDC058008; assembly: GCF_042886395.1. Lineage (NCBI taxonomy): Bacteria > Bacillati > Actinomycetota > Actinomycetes > Kitasatosporales > Streptomycetaceae > Streptomyces > Streptomyces sp. NPDC058008. The sequence goes on from NZ_JBHVQX010000003.1 coordinate 246,837, forward strand.
CGGGGTGCGGCTCTCCACCGGCGACAACCGGCTCACCATCAACCTGGACCGGACGAAGACCGAGATCGTCGTCGACAGCAAGGGGAAGGTCTCCATCAGGGGGACCGGTGCCGTGGCCATCAACGCGGGTGGCAACCTGTCCCTGAACGCGGTGGGCTCCCTGACGATCCGCAGCGGCGGACCGATGAACATCAACGCGGCGAGCGCCCTCTCCGTGAAGACGGGCGGTGTCACCTCCGTGACCTCCGGCGGGGCGCTCAGCATGACGGCCGGCGCCGCCATGTCCCTCACCGCGGGGATGTCCCTCCAGATGACCGCCGCGATCAACATCGGGCTCCAGGCGGCCACGATCAAGTCCACCGGCCTCCTGACGTCCAACATGAAGCCGGTGCTGACGGTAGGAGGAATCTGATGGCCGAACAGTTCGTCGGCAGCGGCTGGGCGTTCCCGCTGCGCATCAGCCCCACCGGCGGCATCGCCATGGTCAGCGGGGAACGCGAGGTCGAGGAGGCCATCCGGCTCGTCCTGTCCACCGCGCCCGGTGAACGGCCGATGCGCCCCGAATTCGGCTGCGCCATCCACGACATGGTCTTCGCACCCGTCAACGAGGCCACCGCGGGCCGGATCCAGCACGAGGTGCACACGTGCCTGGACCGCTGGGAACCGCGCATCGAGGTGGACGAGGTGACGGTGACCGCGGGCGCCGAACAGGGCGTCCTCTTCATCGACGTCCGCTACTCGATCACGGGCACCAACAACCCGCGCAGTCTGGTATTCCCGTTCTACGTGATCCCCTCCCACGACGGGCCCGAGGGGTCCGGCACGTCCGACGAGCACCTTGGAAGCGACCGCTGATGGCCCTGCCCTCCCCGAACCTCGACGACCGGCGCTTCCAGCAGTTCGTCGACGACGCCAAGCGCTACATCCAGCAGCGCGCCCCCGAGTGGACCGACCACAACGTCTCCGACCCGGGTGTGACCCTCGTCGAGACGGTCGCCCACATGGCCGACCAGATCGTGTACCGGCTGAACCGGGTGCCCGAGAAGAACCACCTCGCGTTCCTGGACCTCATCGGGATCACCCTCTTCCCGCCCTCCGCGGCGCGCGCCGACGTCACCTTCTGGCTGTCGGCGCCGCAGCAGCAGCCCGTCGTCCTGGCGACCGGCACCGAGGTGGCCACCGCCCGTACCCAGACCGAGGACGCGGTGGTCTTCGCCACCGAGCGCGAACTGACCGTCGTACCGTGCGAGCTGTCCTACCTCGTGGTCCAGCGGACCGACCAGGAGGCGGTCGACCGCACCTCGGACCTCGCCGAGTCCAAGGACGTGCACTGCTTCACCGAGGCCCCGCTCGCCGGTGACCGCATGCTCTTCGGGCTCAGCGCCGCCGTACCGGAGTGCGTGGTCGTCCTGGAGCTCGACAGCCAGGTCGACGGCGTCGGTGTCGACCCCAGGCAGCCCCCGCTCGCCTGGGAGGCGTGGACCGCCGACGGCTGGGCCGCCTGCGACGTCGAACGGGACACCACCGGCGGACTCAACCGCCCCGGCGAGGTCGTGCTGCACGTCCCCGGCGGCCACGCGCTCTCCCGCACCGGGCGGCGCGAGGCGGGCTGGCTGCGCTGCCGGGTCACCGAGCCCGAACAGGGCCAGCCCTTCTACACCACCTCGCCCACCATCCGCTCCGCCGAGGCGTTCAGCATCGGCGGGACCACCGGCGTCGTGCACGCCGAGACGGTGCGCGACGAAGCGCTGGGCGAGTCCACCGGACTGCCCGGCCACCGGATACGGCTGGCCAACAGCCCGGTCGTCGGCGATGCGCAGCCGCTGCTCCTCCAGGTCGCCGAGCGCGACGGCTGGGTCGACTGGGAGACCGTCGGCCACTTCGCCGCCTCGGGCCCTGCGGACCGCCACATCACCCTCGACGCGACCACCGGCGAGATAGCCTTCGGCCCCTCCGTCCGCGAACAGGACGGCACCCTGCGCCAGTACGGCGCCGTCCCGCCCAAGGGCGCCCCCATCCGGGCCCGCCGCTACCGCACGGGCGGCGGAAAGGCGGGCAACGTCGCCAGGGGTGCCATCCAGGTGCTGCGCGACTCCGTCCCGTACGTCTCCGACGTCGTCAACCGGGAGGCCGCGCGCGGCGGGGTCGACGGCGAGACCGTCGAGGAGGCGAAGCGCAGGGCGCCCATCGCGCTGAGCGCCCAGGACCGCGCCGTGACCCTGCGGGACTACGAGGAACTCGCGCGCCGCGCCGCCCCCGAGACCGCGCGCATCACCTGCCTGGCGGCCGAGCCGGACGAGCACGGCGCGCACGCCGTACGCGTCCTCGTCGTCCCGCAGGCCGTCTCCGACCCCGGCGGCCGGCTGCGCTTCGAGCAGCTCGTCCCCGGGGACGCCCTGCTGGGGCGCATCACCCGGTACCTCGACGAGCGGCGTCTCATCGGCACCCGGCTCGCGGTCGGACCGCCCTTCTACCAGGGGGTGACGGTCGTCGCGACGGTGCACGCCTTCCGCGGCACCGACACCGACCGGGTCAGACGGGAGGCCCACGACGCCCTCTACCGCCACCTCGACCCGCTGACCGGGGGAGCCCACGGCACGGGCTGGCCCTTCGGCCGCCCCGTACAGGCGGGCGAGGTGTTCGCCGTGCTCCAGCGGGTGCCCGGCGTCGAGCTCGTGGACGAGGTCCTGCTGCACCCCGCCGACCCGCTCAGCGGCAAGCGCGGCGACCCCACCGAGCGCATCGACCTCGAACCCCCCGCGCTGGTCTTCTCGTTCGACCACCGTGTCCGGGTGATCGGGGACGCCTCGTGACCACGAGCGGGAGCACCCGCGGCTCCGTCGACGGGCTCGGCTCCTCGGCGCCGCTGGGCGTGATGCTGCCGGCGGTCTTCGCCGACGACGATCTCGCCCAGCGTTTCGTCGCGGGCCTCGACGAGGTCCTCGCCCCGATCCACAACGTGCTCGACTGCCTGGACGCCTACTTCACGCCGTCCCTCGCCCCCGCCGACTTCACCCGCTGGCTCGGCGGCTGGGTGGGCGCGGAGACCGAGGGGCCCGAGACGGCCGGGCGGGCCGGAGGACCCGCAGGCCCGGTGGAGGCGGCCGCCCCCGGCGCCCCGTCCGCCGGCCACCCTCAGGACACCGAGGCGACGGCCGCGCTGCGCGCCGCGGTGTCCGCCGCCGTCCGGCTGCACCGCATCCGCGGCACCCGGCGCGGACTGTCGGAGGCGGTACGGCTCGCCTTCGGCGTGGAGCCCGAGATCACCGAGAGCGGCGCGGCCGCCTGGGACGCCAGGCCCCTGGGCCCGGTCCCCGGCGAGGCCCGCCCCCATCTGCACGTCACCGTACGGCTGCCGGAACCCGGCCCTGCCGCCGAGCACCGGCTGGAGCGCCTCGTAGCGGCAGCTCGCCCCGCCCACATGCCTTACACGGTCCACGTGACCACCGCCGAAAGGACTTCCGACAGGTGACCAGTCAGCAGGCTTCTCCCTCCACGCCACCGTCTTCCGGGGCTGCGGGAGACGCGGGGGTCAAGCCACGCCACTGTGCCGAGTGCGGCACGCTGCCGACGCCGGGACAGTCCTTCTGCGACAGCTGCGGCGCGGTACTGAGCTGGACCCCCGACACGAGGGAGCGGCGGACGGCCGCGGCGGACCCGGAGCCCGGCGCGGACACGTCCGGCGCCCCGACCCCCGACCCCGCCCCCGCCACGCCGGCCGGGGACGAGCCCGACACCCACGCCCGGAGCACGGACCCGGTGAACGAGCCCGCCCGCGCCGACGCGCCGAGGGTGACCCCCGAGGACGACGACACCCTGCCCAGGATGCCGGCGGCCTCCACCGCCCCGGCGGAACCGGACCCGGACGCGAGCGCACGGGCCAGGGCACTGCTCGTGCCGGTCGCCGACCAGCGCGCGACCACCCCGGTACCGGAGGTCGCCCCGGTCCTGCCCGGCATGCCCGCCGCGGCCCGCCCCCGGGTCCAGGCCCCCGCCGGTGAACCCGCCGACGAGACCGGCCCCCCGTGCCCCTGGTGCGAGGTCGGCAACCGGCCCGACCGGCACTTCTGCCGGCGCTGCGGCATGTCCCTCGCGGAACGCCCCGGCGTACCGGAGGCCCGGCGCCCCTGGTGGCGCCGGATCCGCGACTTCGGCAACCGCCCGACCCCGTGGGCGGGCGACCGGCCGAGGCTGCGCCGGGGGATCGGCCGCGTCTTCACCTGGATCGCGTACGGCCTCGCCCTGGGGCTGGTGGTCTACGGCGCGTTCAACGTGGGCACGGCGTGGAACGCGGCGCGCGACCACTTCGCCAAGCGGGCCCAGATCACCCCGGACGCCGCCGTGGCGTCCCGCTCCTTCGGCGGCCACCCGCCGAAGGCGCTTTTCGACAAGGTCAGCAACAGCTGGTGGGGCCCGGGTGTCTCGGAGTCCGCCGAGGGCGAGTGGGTCGAGGCGCGGTTCATGGAACCGACCCGCCTGCTGGACATCCTCATCACGGCCGGCATCTCCGCGAAGGCCTCCGACCTCTCCGAGGCCGCGCTGCCGCACCGTATGGACGCGGTCATCACCACGGCCGACGGGAAGAAGACCACGCGTCACATCAAGCTCGACCAGATGAGCGGCCCCCAGCAGCGCAAGTTCCGGGCCGAGAACGTCGTCAGCGTCCGCTTCGTCATCCGCTCGGCGTTCAACGCGGGCGCCGACAAGCAGGTCTCGATCGCCGAGATCGAGTTCTTCACCCGCGCCACGACCAGCGGAACCTAGGGCCCGGGACTCGCCCCCGGACACTCCCGCCTCCCCGTCGGCCCTTCCCCGGAAGGCCCGACGGGGAGGCGTTTCGCGTCAGGCCGCCGGCCTCCTCAGAGGATCAGGCCCTTGGAGCGCAGATACGGGACGGGGGAGACGTCGGACCCGAACGCGGGCCCCGTGCGCACCTCGAAGTGCAGGTGCGGCCCGCTGGCGTTGCCGGTCGCACCGGACCAGCCGATGAGCGTGCCGCCCTGGACGCTCTGGCCGGCCACCGCCTTCACCTCGGAGAGATGGGCGTACTGGCTGAACGAGCCGTCCTCGTGGCGGATGACGACCTGGTTGCCGTAGTCGCCGCCGTCCCCGGCCGTGACGACCTCGCCGGGGCCGATGGCCTGGACCGGCGTCCCGGTGGGGATCACGAAGTCGACGCCGGTGTGCAGACCGGTGGACCAGGACGAGCCCCTCTGGTGGTACGGCGTGCCGGCCGGTCCTTCGACCGGCAGGGTCCATCCGTCCGACGTGCCGCCGCCGGCCGGGACGACCATCTGGGCGGAGGACGTCACGACGGCCTTGACGTACTCGTACGTCTCCCCGTCCGCCCCGCTGGCCCGCGGCACACCGCCGGACTTCTCCACGGTGCTCCAGCCCGTGTGGGAGGCCGCCAGGGCCACTTCCAGGGGGGTGCCCCGGTATCCGGGGTGCTCCTTCGCGGTCCCCAGCAGCCCGCACATCCTCCTGCCCTGCGACGGTATGGCGTCCGCCGGGTCCAGGACGTCCTTGACGCCGTCGTTGTTGCCGTCGATCCCCTCGGCCGCCCAGTCGGCGTCGGAGAACTGCGCGATGCCCCTGGTGACGGGCCGTTCGGCCCGTGCCGCACCGGGCAGGTCCCCGGCGGGCGGGGCCGCTTCGGAGCCCGCGTCCGGGGCGTTTTCCTCCGGCTTCCCGTCCCGGGCCCGCTCCTCCTCGCTCCGCGGGTCCGTCAACGAGCCCTCGTCGTCCGCCGGAGCGTCGGCCGCGACCGACCTGGCCCTCGGGTTGAAGTTGCTGTCCCGCTTCAGCTGCGCCGCCAGCACCGGCGCGGTGAGCAGCTTGTCGTCGCAGTTGGCCGCGGCGTCGCGTATGAGCTTCGCGTACCTCACGGGGACACCCACGTCCCCCGCCTTCAACTCGGTGCTCACCGGGGCGGTAACGTCCGGACCGGCCGCCTCGCTGTCGTCGAAGGTCCCGAGCAGGACGACCCCGAGTCCGATCGACACCGGCGTCACCACGGCCCCGACGATGACCGGCACCATCCAGCGGGCGATCCTCACAGGTCCGACACTCCCCTCAACGACCGTCGCGGCGAGGATCACTATGCCATCCGCCCCGGAGGCCCCCGCCGGGCCCCCGCAACGCGCGTCGGGCAGGGCCGCGGAACGCCCTGGGGCGGCCGACACCGTTCTCCCGCAGGGGAGTTGGGCCGCAGGTCAGCGGGAGTACAGAAGGATCAGCTGGTAGGGCACCAGGAAGTACGCGAGGACCAGCAGGGACGTGCCGCCGACGCCGACACCGATCGTCCTGAGCACCCATGTCCGTGCGGGCAGCACGGCCTTGACCCGCGCCGGCTTACGGGGGTCGTAGACGGCCGCCACCCGCCGCGGCGCGATACTGACGGGCTCGGCCGCCTCGTCGGGCTCGAAGAACCGCCGCACGCCGTCCGCGTCGACGAAGGCGAACACCTCCTTCTTGCCCTGGGTGTGGTCGGACGTCGCCAGGACGGAGACGCCCCGGCGGCGCAGGAGCCACCGGTCGTACAGCGCCGCGGCCGACAGGCCGTACAGGAACAGTCCGAAGGCGAGGGGCTTCAGGCCGAGGATCCAGAGGATCACGCCCAGCACCGCCCCGTTCACGATGAGCACGACCAGTCCGGCCAGGTAGAGGGCGACGGGGGTCAGGAACGCCGCGATCGTCAGCCACTCGCGGGCCGTCCTGCGTTCCTTCTCCGCGTCCGGCGGAAGCACCACGACCCGTGCCGTACCGTCCTCGCGCGGTGCGCCGGGGTCCCTGGCCGGCAGCGCCCGGCCCGCCGCGTCCACGAAGGCCGTCGCGGAGGCGGTGTTGCGGCAGTCCACCCGGTAGACGGTGCCCGGCGTTCCGGTGGGGGCGGTCAGGACGACCCGCACCGCCGGCCGGCGGCCGCCGTCGAGGCCGACCTCCTCGACGGCGGCCAGCGGTATCCGCTGTCGGACCCCGTTCTGTTCGAGGAGTATCGACCGGGTCTCCAGCGCGAGGGAGCCGGAACGGCCGCGCACGGTGAGCGAGGGCGGGGCGGGAGGATTCGGACCAGTCGTCATGGCCGGACTCTAGCGACGTTGCCGGGGTGTGGCCCGCCGATTCCGTTACCGGCGGGGCGAGTTCCTCCGTCGCACCGACCGGAGGCCCGCCGTCCGGGCGCCCACCGTCCGGGCGCGTGGCCGTACGACGCCGCGCGGCTGCCCCGGCCCGGCGGCGGAGGTCGGGGACCGGTACGGGCCGACGGTGCGGGAGTGCTGATTCCGGCGTGCGGGGGGGCGCGCACACCGAACCGGGCACGGCGCCCGTCGCCGGTCCGCCCGGTCCGGGGCTCACCGGCGGCCCGCCGTCCGGTGCGAAGCCCCGGCGTGGGCGTACCCCTGTCCCGGGGGCGGCGTGCCGGAGGAGGCGCGCGGGACGGGTACCGGCGCCGGAGGCCGCCCCCGGATTCGTGCCGGGTCCGGACACCCGGACGTCACCACGGCCGCCTGACGTCCGGGAGGCCCCGGGAGGCCCCTGCGGGCTCCCGGGGCCTCCCGGACGTACGCACGGGCCGGGTCAGCCCTCCTCGACCGCCATCTCCCCGAGCAACGACCAGTCGTCCTGCGGGACCTTCACGTTGACGATCCTGGGCGTCGCGGCGAGATGCGGCGGCAACGTCCGCTGAGCGGCCTTGAAGTGCGCGGAGCCGACGTGCGCGGCACCGGCCTCGTCGTCGCGGAACGCCTCCACCAGGACGTACTCCGCCGGATCGTCGAGGCTGCGGGACCAGTCGAACCACAGGCATCCGGGCTCGGCGCGCGTATCCCGGGTGAACTCCTCCACCACCTCGGGCCACCGGTCCGCGTGCTCGGGGAGTACACGGAACTTCACGGTGATGAAAATCAAGGGGCCACTTCCTTCGTGATGCGGGGGGACACTGCTGTGGGACAAGGATCGCGCGTCCCCGGCCCGCCCGCCCAGGAGGCCCCCCCCGCCAGGGAGCCCCGGAAGCGCCCCGGCGGCGGTACGCGGCCGTCCCCGCCCCCCGTACGCACGTCCCGGTGCGCGGAGCGCGGGTCAGCAAGGCAGCCAGGACTCCCAGACCGCGCTCAGCTCCGCCTCGACGGCCGGCGCCACCGCGTCCAGCAGCCGTACCTGCGCGCCGGGGCCCGCCAGCTCCGTCCGGTAGGGGTGCGGCGGTCCGGGAGGGGTGGCGCCGAGCGCGCTGACCGAGCCGATGACGCGGTTCGCCCCCAGGATGCCGGGGAGTTCGCGTACGTCCGGGTCCCTGAGGTCCAGGTCCTCCACCAGGAGTTCGCCGTCCTCGTACGTCACCCGGGTGGTGGCCCGGATCCGGCCGCCGCGTTCGCCGGAGCGGCCGAGGACCAGCGTGTCGCGCCACAGCATGCGGGCCCCGGCCGCGAGCCGGACGTCCATCGCGCGCTCGACGTCCGCCCCCTCGGACACCACGAACGGCAGCCCGTTCCAGGTGAGCGTGCCACCCTCGGCGACGTCGACGCGGGCCCGCCACCGGGAGGTACCGCCCCGGTGGTCGTAGGCGACGAGCCCCGTGGGTTCGACCAGCTCCAGGCGCGCCCCCGGGCCGACCGAGATCCGCAGGACCGTCTCGTCCCCCGCCAGCAGCCCGGCCCGGGTGCCGGCCAGCGCGATCCGGGCCCGGCCGGGGCACGGCAGCAGGGGTCGCGGGGCGAAGAAGGCCCCGGGGCGCAGGTCGCGTACGAGGTGGCGGCCCGTGCCGTCGCGCTCCACGGCGACGACGGTCGGGTCGTTCACGGGTGGCTGTGGCTGTGCGGGGCCATCGGGCCGGGGTCGGTGGGGACGTGGGTGCCCGAGCGGTGGCGCACCAGCAGGGCCCGCACCCAGTCGGCGAGTTCGCGGACCGAGCCGGGGTCCTTCCTGGAGAGGGCGAGGACCGGGAGTCCGCCGCGTGCCGCCTCGGCGTCGGCGACCATGGCGGCCGCGTCGACCTCCACGTAGGGGGCGAGGTCGGTCTTGTTGACGATCAGCAGGTCGGCGCCCGTGATGCCGGGGCCGCCCTTGCGGGCGACGTCGCCGCCGCCCGCCACGTCGATGCAGAACAGCTGCGCGTCGGCGAGCGCCGGACTGAAGGTGGCGGTGAGGTTGTCGCCGCCGCTCTCGATGAGGACCAGGTCCAGCGGGCCGTACGCCTCCTCCAGGTCCTCCACCGCGTCCAGGTTGGCGCTGACGTCGTCGCGGATCGCGGTGTGCGGGCAGGCGCCGGTCTCGACGGCGCGGATGCGTTCGGTGGGCAGGACGCCGGCCGAGCGCAGGAAGCGGGCGTCCTCGTCCGTGTAGATGTCGTTGGTGACCACCGCCATGGAGAGTTCGCCGGCCAGCTCGCGGCACAGGGTGGCCAGGATCGAGCTCTTTCCGGTGCCGACCGGTCCCGCGACACCCAGACGCAGGGCGCGCGGCTGGTTCAGCGGCTCGTGGAAGTGGGGGTTGGACGGCTGCTCGGGGGTGGTGCCGTTGTCAGGCAAGGAAGAGTCTCCGTTCGCGTCGTGCGTGTTCGAGCGCCCACTGCTCGGTGAGCGGGGCGGTACGGGCGGGCAGCCGGCCGGGGGCCCGTACCGCGAGGGCGGCGGTGACCGCCGACGCCGCGTCGGGTCCGGCCGCCAGGATCCAGGCGACCGAGTCGAGCGGGTCGCCGGGCAGCAGTTTCAGGGCGGCGGAGGCGACGGTCTGGAGCTCGTCGTAGACCACGGCGTACGCCAGCTCCCGTTCGGACACCCCCAGTACGGCTCCGAGCGCCCCGAGCGTGACCGGTCTCAGGGGCCGGGTGCGCAGCGCGGCCAGGGCGGTGACGGCCGGGTGGTCCGGGGCCAGCCGGCGGGCCAGCCGGTGCACGCCCCGGCCGAGCTTCGCCGACGCCTCGCGCTGGGGGGCGGCCGGGGTCCGGGCGGCGAGGGCCTGCTGCACGGGCCGGTAGTCCACCGGATCGCCCGCCGCGGCCCGCAGCGCGAGGACCGCGGCGGCCGCCTCGGTGACGGCGGTGGTGTGCAGCCGGGCCCGCAGCAGGGCGGGGACGCGGTCGCGGGTGAGGCCGGCGGCGACGGCCGGTTCGAGCCCCGCGCTGTAGGTGTACGCGCCGACCGGGAGCCGTCCGTCCCCGAGCAGCAGTGGTGCCAGTGCGCCCATCAGAACATGGAGTACCGCTGGGCCAGCGGCAGTTCGGTGGCGGGCGACGGCTCCACGAGTTCCCCGTCGATCCGGATGGCGAAGGTCTCCGGGTCCACCTCGATGTCGGGCAGCGCGGTGTTGTTCGGCAGGTCCGCCTTGGTGAGGTGACGGGTGGGGCGCACGGCGACGAGTTCGCGCACCAGGCCGAGGCGTTCGGCCAGGCCGTCGGCCAGGGCGGCGGGGGAGACGAAGCTGACCGAGAGGTGCGGGGCGGCCTCGGCGGCGGCCGTCGGACGCAGCAGGACGGGCTCGGTCGTGGGGATCGCGGCGCCCGCGTCGCCGAGCGGGGCGTACACCACCATGCCGCCCTTGATCACCGCGGCCGGGCGGATGCCGAAGAACGCGGGGTCCCAGAGCACCAGGTCGGCGAGCTTGCCGGGCTCGACGGAGCCGACGACGTGGTCGATGCCGTGGGCGACGGCCGGGCAGATCGTGTACTTGGCCACGTAACGGCGGGCGCGTTCGTTGTCGGCGGGCAGATCGCTGCCCCGGTCACCGAACCGCTGCTTCATGACGTGGGCCACCTGCCAGGTACGGCAGACGACCTCACCGATGCGGCCCATGGCCTGGGCGTCGGACGAGGTGATCGAGAGGGCGCCGATGTCGTGCAGGATGTCCTCGGCCGCGATGGTGGTGGCCCGGATGCGGGACTCCGCGAAGGCGAGGTCCTCGGGGACACGCGGGTTGAGGTGGTGGCACACCATCAGCATGTCGAGGTGTTCGTCGACCGTGTTCACCGTGTGCGGGAGCGTCGGATTGGTGGACGCCGGAAGGATGTGGGGGTGCGAGGCCACGGTGATGATGTCGGGGGCGTGGCCGCCGCCCGCGCCCTCGGCGTGGAAGACGTGGATGCCGCGCCCGGCGACGGCGTCGAGCGTCCCCTCGACGAACCCGGCCTCGTTGAGGCTGTCGCCGTGCAGCGCGACCTGGAGGCCGTAGGTGTCGGCGGCCCTCAGCGCGGCGTCGATGGCGGCCGGGGTGGCGCCCCAGTCCTCGTGGACCTTGTAGCCGCCCGCGCCGCCGAGCGCAGCCTCGCGCAGCGCCTCCTCGCCGACGGTGGACCCCTTGCCGAACAGCATGACGTTGAGCGGTACGCGGTCCAGGGAGCGGTGCATCATCGCGAGGTTCCACGCGCCGGGGGTGACCGTGGTGGCCTTGGACCCCTCGGTGGCTCCGGTGCCGCCGCCGATGACGGTCGTGGTGCCGGTGGCCAGGGCCTCGTGGAGGGTCTCCGGCATCAGGAAGTGGACGTGGGTGTCGACGGCCCCGGCCGTCAGGATCCGGCCCTCGCCGGAGACGACGTCGGTACCGGGCCCGATCACCAGAGCGGGGTGGACGCCGTCGGCCGTGTCGGGGTTCCCCGAGCGCCCGAGGGCGACGATCCGGCCCGCCCGGATGCCGATGTCGGCCTTGACGACCCCCCAGTGGTCCAGGACCACGGCGTTGGTGATGACGAGGTCCAGGGCGCCCTCGGAACGTGGCGTGGTGGCCTGCCCCATCGACTCGCGGATGGACTTGCCGCCGCCGAAGACCGCCTCGTCGCCGCCGAAGCAGCGGTCCTCCTCGACCTCGATCCAGAGGTCGGTGTCGGCGAGCCTGACGCGGTCCCCGGTGGTGGGTCCGTAGAACGCCGCATAGGCGGCGCGGGTCAGCTGGGCCATGTCACTCCGCCTCCGTCTGGGTGGCGCCGGACCCGGGGGAGGGGCGTACGACGATGCCGGGCACCGTCCCGCTCCCGCCGAGGGCGACGAGGGTGATCTCCGCACCGACGCCGGGCTCGAAACGCAGCGACGTGCCGGAGGGTATATCGAGCCTGAATCCCTCTGCGAGGGAGCGGTCGAAGGAAAGCGCGGGATTCACGTCGGAGAAATGGAAATGCGATCCGACCTGAATGGGGCGGTCGCCGTCGTTCACCACGGTGAGCCGCAATTTCGGGCGTCCCGAATTTATGTCGAGCACACCGGAACCGGTGCGGATCTCGCCGGGGATCACGGGATCGGCGAGGTGATCGTGACGAGCTTGCGCCCGTCCGGGAAGGTCGCCTCGACCTGGACGTCATGCAGCATCTCGGGTACGCCTTCGAGCACGTCAGCCCGGGTGAGTACGGACCGTCCCGCACTCATCAGCTCGGCCACCCTGACCCCGTCGCGGGCCCGTTCCATCGCCCAGCAGGCGAGCAGGGCGACCGCCTCGGGGTAGTTGAGGCGCACGCCCCGCTCCCGCCGGTCGCGGGCGACCATTCCCGCGACGCTCAGCAGCAATTTCTCCGTGTCGGACGGAGTGAGAAACATGGAAAACCTCCATGGCGGCAGTCTCCCGGAATTCCCGGAATCGCCTTCACCACGTTCCTCTTATAAACCTCCGGGACGTGCCGTGGCAACTTGCGGCGCACCGCAAAAAATCCCCTTCTTGCATCATGACCCACTATATACGGGCAAAGAGGACAAAAATTGGCCGTCATCGGACCGAAGGGAAGGGCGGCCGCGCACCCCGGGCGGGGGTGCGCGGCCGCCCAGGAGGGGGTCGTGGCGGGCGACTTCGGGCACGCAGGCCGGGACGGGGCCCCCGGCCCTGTCCTCCTCCCGTACGGGGGGGCGACTCACGGGGGCGAGTCACGGCGGGCGGCTCGCCCGCGCGGCACGTGAGGCCGGACCGCCGGGGTGCGGGCCGCCCGGCCCGCGTCACTCCCGTGCCCGCCGGCCCGAGGTCAGCTCGTGGGGAAGCTGTCGGGCGTACTGATCCGGTTCTTCAGCAGCGCTCCGGACTCCGTCAGCACGCCGCTGCTGCTGTAGTCGCCACCGCCGCAGGTGCCCGGCCGGAACGCCGCGCTGCTCTCGGGGGCGTCCGAGTAGGTCCAGTTGGCATAGCTGATCTTCAGCTGGTCCAGCAGGTCCAGCCAGGCCGTGGTGCTCGCCACGTCCAGCGCCCCGCCGCCGGTGGCGCTCACCGTGCCGAACTCGGTGACGAACAGCGGCAGTCGCGAGGCCGCCCGGCCCAGCGTGGTGCGGTAGGCGTCCTTGTGGCTCGCGGCGTAGAAGTGGAACGCGTACATGATGTTGGTGGCGTTGACCGGGCTGCTGACGACCTCGTTCTCGTTGGAGCCGTCCGAGACTCCGAGCGAGGACCAGCCGCGGGTGCCGACGATGACGACGGCGTCCGGATCGGCGGCCCGGATCACCGGGATGACCTGCTCGGCGTAGCTCTTGATGGCCGGCCAGCTGACACCGTTGGGCTCGTTGGCGATCTCGTAGATCACGTTCTTCTTCTGCGCGTTGCGGGCGGCGACCGACGCGAAGAACGTCTTCGCCCGGTCCAGGTTGAAGTTCGGGTCGCCCGGCGTCAGGGTGTGGAAGTCGATCAGCGCGTACATGCCCCGGGCCTCGGCCATGTCGACGAGGCCGTTCACGCGGCTGGTGAAGCCCGCCGGGTCGGTCTCGTAACCGTCCTCCTGGACGTACATGGCGATGCGCAGCAGGTCCGCCTTCCAGTCGTGGGCCAGCGCGTCCAGGGAGGCGGCGCCGTAGCAGGCGCCGAACCACTGGATGCCGTGCGTGCTCATCCCCCGCAGCTGGACGGGGCGGTCGTGCTGGTTGCACAGGTTCACGCCGCAGACGTGGAGCGAGCCGTTGGCCTCCAGCGGGGTTCCCGGGTCCGGGTCGGGGGTGGGCCCCCCGGTGGAGCCCGTGCAGGCGACACCGTTGAGCGTGAACGCCGTGGGCTTCGGGTTGGCGCCGGTGAGCGAGCCGGAGAAACCGAGGTCGGCGGCCGCGCCGGTGGCCAGGGTGCGGTTCCAGTCGACGGCGACGGCGGTGACCGCGGAACCGGACTGCGACCAGGTGGCGTTCCAGCCCTGCGTGACCCGCTGTCCGGCGTCCGGCATGGCGAACCGGAGCGTCCAGCCGGTGACGGGGTCTCCGAGGTTGGTGACCTTCACCCCGGCCTGGAAGCCGCCCTGCCACTGGCTGGCGACGGTGTATTCGACCTTGCAGCCGGCGGCGGCCACCGCCTGCGGACCGAATGCCGCCGTCAGGCCCAGGACGGTCGCGAAGGTCGCCAGTAAGGCGAACAGGCGTTTCATGGTGGTCCTCCTCGTACGAAGCGGAATCTGAGTGGGAGCGCTCCCAAGGGGGTTCGGCCGCGACCGTACACCGGAGGCCAGATGCGCGTACAGACATTCGACAGGCATTCGACAAAGGCGACGGGTCCCGGGCGCGGGCCTGGGCGTCGTGTCCGGCGGCCTCGCCGGCGCTGCTCCCGTCGAGGCGCCCCTGGTCGGTGGCGTCGCGGGTGGGCCCGTAGCCGACCTGCCCTCCCGCAGTCGCGGCACGGAAACGCTGCCCGCCCGCCGCACGGAAACGCCGCCCGCCCGCCCGCCCGCCGGGCACAGGCGCTGCGGCTCCGGGTGAACTGCCCGTGCACGCCCCGGACATCGAGTCCGCGGTAGCGGATGAGGGCGTGGGTGATGCCCGTGAAGGTGAGGAAGCGCTCGTGGTGTCGGTGGAGCCGGCGGGACGGGACACCGTGGGTGTAGCGGTCCACCGGTGGCGTCCCAGCCGCGGTGATGACTCGTCGCTTACGGGCGACGCACTGCCGGATGCCACACCCGCACGGCCATCGGCGCAGGTGAACGAGTCGTAGCCGTGTCTGGGAAAAACGGGGAGCTGGTGGTCAGGTCCCCGTCGGTGGTGCGGTCATCGCCGCCGTCAGGAACGTGATCGCCCAGTGCCGGGCCGTCTCGCCCGTCGCCGGGGACGGGCAGGCCGGGGAGTGCTGCTGGTGGACCTCGACGCGGTCCATGGCCGTCACGGCGAGGATCCCCCGCAACCGGAACCGCAGTTCCTCCGGGGAGAGGCCGGGCAGCGCGCGCCCGAAGGCCGCCAGGTAGCGCTCACCGACCGTGTCCTCGGCCGGACCGGTCCAGCTGCGCACCTCCTCGGCCGGGTCGCTGAGGATCGTCACGATCAGCCGGGATCTCCGGGCACCGCCCTCGTCACCGGCCGGCATCCCGTCGAACAGCGGCCCCGCGAACGCCTCCACCAGTTCGGTGACCGCGGGGTCCGGAGTCCTGGCGAGCAGTCGGTCGAGCCCGGCGCACTGCGCGGCGTTGACGGGCTCGATCACACGGCGGGCGACCGCGGCCAGGAGTTCCGCCTTCGAGCCGAAGTGATACCCGACGGCGGCAAGGTTCGCTCCGGCGAGGTCCGTGATGGCGCGGACGGAGGTGCCTCGGTAACCGCGCTCGGCGAAGAGGCGTTCGGCCGCGTCGAGGATCTGGGTGCGGGTGTCAGATGGCGCCATGTCTGCGTACACTACAGACGTTTGATTCAAACGAACGTATGACTGAAACGAACGTACGGAAAAGGGAGCCATGAGACTGCTCGTGTACGGCGCCGGGGTTCTCGGCAGCCTGTTCGCCGCCCACCTGCACGAGGCCGGGCACGACGTCGCGCTCCTCGCCCGGGGCGAGCGCCTGGCCGCCCTGCGCCGACACGGCGTGCAGCTCGCCGAGGCGGGCAGCCCGGTCGTCAGGCGGGTACCGGTGCCCGTGGTCGAGCACCCGGCCGACGGGTACGACCTGATCGCGGTCCTCGTGCGCACCCACCAGGTGGACGCGGTGCTGGAGTCACTCGCCGGTCTCGACGGCGACGTGCTGTTCCTGCTCAACTGGGCGGCCGGCCCGGAGCCGCTGGGCGCGGTGATCGGCCATGAGCGGGTGCTGCTCGGCTTCGGCGCGACAGGCGGCACGATGGACGGCGACGTGGTCCGCCACCGCGCGGCCGACTTCATGACCCGCCGGGTCGCGATGCCGATCGGCGAACCCGACGGCCGGACCACCCCGCGACTCGAACGGATCGTGCGGACGTTCCGCACCGCGGGTATGAACGCCAGGCCCGAGCCGAAGATGGACGCCTGGCTCAAGACGCACGCCGCGTTCGAGGTGCCACTCGGTCAGGCGGTGCGCACGGCGGGCGGCCCGGTGGCGCTGGCCGACGATCCGGACGCGGTCCGCGACATGCTCCACCTCATGCGGCAGAACCTGGCCGCCATGCCGACGCCGCTGGTCCCTCGCGGGTTCGCCGCGTTGCGGACCCTGCCGGAAGGGCTGCTCGTGGCCACGCTGCGGCGCTTCCTGCGGAGCCCGACGGCCGTACAGAGCGGACTCAGCGACGCCTCGCCCGCGACGGCGGCCGAACTCGCGCGGCTGGCCGAACAGCTCCGCGCCTGCGCGAAAGTCCGGTAGGCGACAGGCGGTCGCGCCTCTTCGGCCGGATCACACGTGAGTACCGCTCCGGTACGTTCCGGGCGCTCCTCCGCCGTCGGCCCCGCCCGCTGCTCCCGCGTCCCTCCCGGCGTCCTCGCCCGCTGACCGGCCCGACCGGCCCGACCGGCGTCACGCGTCGCCGGTGGCGGCCTGCTCGCCCGGCGGGGACTCGGCCGCCCTGTGTGAGGGGTTGATCAGGGGCTTGCTGCGGGCCGACTCGGCGGGCAGGGCCTCACGAAACCGTTCAACGATCCCCGCCCCTGGACGGCGGCCTGCGGCCTCCACCGAACGAGGTGACTCCAGGGGTCGATTCACCTGGTGAGGGCACTGAGACGGGACCGGATCAAGGGGCCTGTTGCGAGCACGAGCAGGGTGAACACGGTGAGCCGTCGCAGGCCCGGTTCTGCGAAGAAGTCGCTGTGCTGGATGCCGTAGGCCGCATACCAGTTGGCCGTCAGATCAGTCGCCATGATCACGCACGTGAGGTCCACGTCCGCTCGCTTTCCGCTGACCAGAAGCAGGGCCGCCAGCGAGTCGAACACGGCCGGCGAGGACCAGTACAGGTTCAGCCGGTCCGGAGCCCAGCCGTACGGATGCGGTCCGCTGCGGGCGAGGTCGGCGATGTGCGAAGCGGCGCCCACGAGGACCAGCGCGACGACATACACAGCCACCAGAGCCACCACCCACCGCGGGGTCCGGTGTATCCACCGGATCGGGACGGGACCCGCGTGCTCAGACCGCCGCACCGACGAACGTGGCCCAGGCGGCCGGGGGCACGGTCAGGACCGGGCCGTCGGTGACCTTGGAGTCACGGATGTGCACGGCGGCGGGGTGGGCGGAGACCTCGACGCAATTGCCGCCTTGGTCGCTGCTGTGGCTGGACTTGCGCCAGTCGTACGCGACTTCGACGCAGTTGCCGCCCTCGCTGCCGCTGTGGCTGGACTTGCGCCATTCGTAGGCGACTTCGAGGCAGGCGCCGCCCTGGTCGCTGCTGTGGCTGGACTTGAACCACGAGAGATTCGTGCCGTGTGCCGCGCGAGTCATGACTCTCCAAGCAGATCATCCAGTAGGCGCGCACTGTTCTCGATGGAAAGCGCCTGCGAACGCAGCATCCCATATTTCTGGTGAAGGACACTGACGGTCTCCGGATCGTCGTGGAGCACGCTGGTCAACTGCGCCTCCACATAAGCCAGGTGGTCGTGATCCGGTGTCTCCAGCAGGACCATCGGGCCGGCCAGACCGGCGTGTTTGGCGAGCTTCATCGGCATGATCTGTAGCCCCAGGAAGGGAAGCTCCATACTCTCCCGCAGGCGCTGGATCTGCTCCCGCCGCATGCATGGGTCACCGATCTCGCTGCGAAGGATGCTCTCCTCCAGGATGAAGTGGAGCATGGGGCGCGGCCTGCGTTCGAGGAGCTGCTGCCGGTCGATCCGGGCGGCCACCCACTCCTCGCGCTGTCCGTCTTCGAGCGGCGGATAAAGACAGGAGAACACGAACCGCGCGTACCCCTCGGTCTGGAGTTGCCCAGGCACCACCTGGTTCTCGTACGACAGCAGCGTCACCGCTTTCTGCTCGTACTCCACGAAATCCTGCACGAACGCCGGGAACCGCTCCTTCTGCGGCACCTTCGCCACAGCGACCTGCAACACGCCCTTCGTCTCCAGCAGTTCGTCCAGCTGGGCCGCGAAGTCCGCCTGGAGCGGCCGGCGGCCCTGCTCGATCGAGGCGATCGTGTCCTCGCCGACGCAGAACCGGTCGGCCAGCGACGTCTGCGTATGCCCGGCCGCCCGGCGGAAGGCGGCGAGCTGTGCGCCGATGAGGTGCCAGGACGTGACCCGCTTGCTCTTCTTCGCCGACTGCATGAAGTGCCTCTCCCCGTACGTGCCCCCGCCGGACCCGTCAGCACTCGTACAGAAGCGGTGTACGACCTGACGCGGTGACCCACAGTAGTGACGTGCTGTGACAGTCGTCCTGTGAATGAATCAACGCAACTCGTCCACTTCCGCGAGGCGTTCTACCGCCGTGAGCGCAGGTCCGTCCCCCTCGTGCGCCAGTTCGTCCGTGAGGCCCTGCTCGACTGGGCGTGCGAGGTGGACCTCGACGACGTACTGCTCTGCGTGAGCGAACTCGCCACCAACGCGCTGGTCCACGGAGTCCCGCCCGGGAGGGGGTTCCGGGTACAGCTGACCTGGAAGGACGTGCTCCGGATCGAGGTGCACGACAGCGGGGGCGGCGAGGTCCGCGGGGAGTCCGGCCCCGGTCCGTACGCGGAGTACGGGCGCGGCCTGCTGCTCGTCGGGGCGCTCGCCGGCACCTGGGGGGTGGGGGAGCGGAACCCGGGGAAGACGGTGTGGTGCGAGTTTGCCGGTTCGGCAAACAAACTTGTCGAGCCGGGGGCTCACGCGCACCATCTTCCGTAACAGGAGGTGATCCGCATGAGCGAGACGAACCAGCGGTACGACGTCGTGGTGATCGGCGGCGGGGCGGCCGGGCTGAGTGGGGCGCTGGCCCTGGCCAGGGCACGGCGTTCCGTGCTGGTGATCGACGCGGGCAGCCCGCGCAACGCAACCGCGTCCCACGCCCACAACTACCTGGGACGGGAGGGAATACCGCCTCTGGAGCTGCTGGCCATCGGCCGGGCCGAGGCGGCGGAGTACGGCGCCGACATCGTCCGGGGCGAAGTCGTCTCGGCCGAGAAGCTGGCCGGGGGATTCCGTGTCGCGCGGGCGGACGGGGGAGCCGTCGAGGCCCGTCGCCTGCTGGTGACCACGGGAATCGTGGACGAGCTGCCGCCGGTGGAGGGCGTCGCCGAGCGCTGGGGCAACGAGGTGCTGCACTGCCCGTACTGCCACGGCTGGGAGGTGCGGGACCGGCCGGTCGGTGTGCTGGCGCTCAGCCCCATGGCTGTCCACCAGGCGCTGCTCTGGCGGCAGTGGACCGACGACGTGGTGCTGTTCCGCCACGAGCAGGCCGACTTCGGCGACGAGGAGTACGAGCAGCTCGCCGCCCGGGGGATCTCCGTGGTGGACGGCACGGTGGAGGGCCTGGAGGTGGCCGACGACCGGCTCACCGGTGTGCGGCTGGCCGGGGGCACGGTGATCCCGCGCGAGGCGGTCGTCGTCCAGCCCCGCTTCACCGCACGGTCGGCGGTCCTGGAGAGCCTGGGGCTGGTGCCCACCGAGATGGTGATGGGCGAGCACGTCGTCGGCTCGTACATCGCGGCCGACCCGGCCGGAGCCACCGACGTGCCCGGCGTGTGGGTGGCCGGTAACGTCGCCAACCTCATGGAGCAGGTCGTCGGAGCCGCGGCTGCGGGGCTCAAGGCGGCGTCGATGATCAACATGGACCTCGTCACCGAGGACACCCGCCGCGCGGTGGACGCCCGCCGCGCACCCTTCTCGGCCGAGGCCGAACGCCAGGTCACCGAGCGTGTGCTCGGGGACCGCCGTCACGGATTGCAGGAGACGCGATGACCACCGACAGCACCCGCACCGACGCCGAGATGTGGGACGAGCGCTACCGCGAGAGCAACCGGATCTGGAGCGGCAACCCCAATGTCGCCCTGGTCCGGGAGGTGGAGGGCCTCAAGCCCGGACGCGCTCTCGACCTGGGCTGCGGCGAGGGAGCCGACGCGGTATGGCTCGCCCGGTGGGGCTGGAGGGTCACCGCGACCGACATCTCGCGCGTCGCCCTGGAGCGCGCGGCGGTCCACGCGGCCGAGGCCGGTGTCGCGGACCGGGTCGACTGGCAGTGGCACGACCTGGGGGCCTCGTTCCCCGAGGGGGAGTACGACCTGGTCTCCGCCCAGTTCCTGCACTCCATGGGCGACCTGCCCCGCGAGCGCATCCTGAGGCGGGCCGCCTCGGCGGTCGCCCCGGGTGGCGTCCTCCTGATCGTCGGGCACGCCGGCTTCCCCTCCTGGGAGCACGACCACGCGGACATGGAGCTGCCGACCACGGACGAGGTGCTCGCCTCCCTCGAACTCCCGGAAGGGGAGTGGGAGGTGCTGCTCAGCGAGGAGCACGAACGAGTCCAGAACGACCCCGAGGGCAACCCCACGACCCGCACCGACAACGCGCTGAAGGTCCGCCGCAAGGAGTGAGCCGCACCGGCCCCGGCGGTGAGTGCGCCGGGTCCGGCCGCCGTCCCGTGAACGCCGAGCGCCCGCCGTCCTCCCCCGAAGGGAAGGGCCGGCGGGCGCGCTCGGTTCCGGAGGATCAGGCCTGCGGGGCGGCCTTGATCGCGGAGATGTCGAAGTTCAGCTTGACCTTGTCGCTGACCATCACGCCGCCGGTCTCCAGCGCGGCGTTCCAGGTCAGGCCCCAGTCGGAGCGCAGGATGTCGGCGCCGCCCTCGAAGCCGACGCGCTCGTTGCCGTAGACGTCGGTGGCGGAGCCGTTGAACTCCAGGTCGATGGAGAGCGGACGGGTGACGTCCTTGATCGTGAGGTCGCCGGTGACGCGGTAGGTGTCGCCGCCGAGCTGCTCGGCCTGGGTCGAGCGGAACGTCATCAGGGGGAACTTCTCGGCGTCGAAGAAGTCGCCGCTGACCAGGTGGCCGTCGCGGTCGGCGATGCCGGTGTCGACGCTGGAGATGGTGACGTCGATGGAAGCCGAGGAGGCGCCGGGGTCCGTGCCGTCCAGCGTGAGGGTGCCCTCGTGCTCACCGAAGGAGCCCCGCACGTTGGTGACCATGGCGTGGCGCACGGTGAAACCGATGCTGCTGTGGGCCGGGTCGATCGTGTACGTGCCGGTCAGGGCGGCCAGCGCCGGGTCCACGGCGAGGGTCGCGGTGGTGGACGGGGCGGTGTTCTTGCGGTTGAACAGAGCCATGGCTCCTCCTCGGGGACGTGTTCCGACGCGCTCTGTACGACAGACCGCCGAACGTTTGGTTTAACCTTCAACGAGATTGACTGTAGACCTCTTTTGTTCAAAGTTCAACATCAAGGGTCCAGGCCGGTCCGAAAGTCATGGAGAGTTCCCTTCCGCGCCACCCGGCCTCTGGCGGACGCGCGTAGAACTGCGGCAGTATCTGCCTCGCCCGTATTTGTCATGAGCAGGAGGATTCCCCCCATGCTGACCCGTCCCAGGCTCCGCTCGGCCCTCACCGCCCTCGCGCTCGTCCTCGGTGTGCTCTTCGCCCCCGGAGTCGGCGTCCTGGGCGGCGGTGCGACCGAGGCCCACGCCGTCACCAAGCTGACCCACTCCCAGGCGACCTCCCGCTTCAGCTCGTCCGGAGTCACCTGGTCGTCCTCGGGCGGCTGCTCCAACCGGAACGTCTCCACCTGTACGTCGTTCGACCAGCTCA
The DNA here is from genome assembly GCF_042886395.1 of Streptomyces sp. NPDC058008. NCBI lineage: Bacteria > Bacillati > Actinomycetota > Actinomycetes > Kitasatosporales > Streptomycetaceae > Streptomyces > Streptomyces sp. NPDC058008. The sequence continues at coordinate 268,630 of NZ_JBHVQX010000003.1, forward strand.
ACCTGACCAGCGCCCAGGGCGCCCAGACGCTGAAGAGCGCCACGGGCTGCGCGCTCAACATCACCGGAGGCACCGAGACGGGGCACGCGAGCGGCACCTACTCGCACTGGAACGGCTACAAGCTCGACTTCGGCAAGAGCACCTGCCTCACGAACTACGTGAAGGGCGTGTTCACCTACATCGGTGTGCGCGGCGACGGCGCCCCGCAGTACCAGTCCGGCTCCGGCAACGTCTACGCGGACGAGGGCAACCACTGGGACGTGACGTACTACAACTGCGGCGGCTGCTGAGCCCTCGGGAGCGAGCCCTCCCCGCACCGGGCCCGCTCGTGCGAGGTGCCCCCGTCCACGGTGGACGGGGGCACTCCCGCGCCGGGCCGCACGGGGAGGGGTGCGGCCGTGCCCGCCCGCCGCGGACGGGGGGCGGGCACGGGTGTCACGGCGTCACGGCGCGGTCAGGAACCCACGCTCACCGTGAAGCGGCGGGGGTTGCCGTCGTGCGCGGCCCCCGACACGTCCGGCTCGCCGTCCGGGCGTACGTCGTCGTAGGGGAAGGCGTAACCGATCGGCGAGTTCGCGTGCACCACGCGCGACCAGTGGTTCGTCACCCCGCCCTGGTAGTAGTCCCCGACGGTCGTGCCGTTGGGCTGCTGCGGGTGGCTGAGCATGATCGAACGGTTGAAGCCCGCCGCGATCCTGGCCAGCAGCGCCTTCTTGTCGTCGGAGTCGTTCGGGTCGTTCGTGAACGGGCCGTGGTTGCAGGTGAAGATGTCCTTCGACGTCGGCTTGACGAACGTGTGGCCGCCCTCGAAGGCCAGGGTGTCCCCGCTGACGCGGCCCGCCAGGGTGCCCCGGCCCCCCTGCAGGTCGATCCGCAGGTCCGTGGAGCGGTACTTCTCCCAGACCTCGTCGATCTGCGCGGTGAACAGGTCCCGGAACGGCATCTCGTCCGGCCGGTCGAAGAACGGCGCCATCAGGTTCTGCGGCGAGACGACCCGCAGGACCTGGCCGTCCGGGCCCCGGGTGACCAGCTCGTCCCAGGGCTGCCCGTCGGAGGCCGCCTGCGCCGTCAGGTCGTCGGCGATGCGCTGGACCGCGCCGTCCGGGAGCGGGGCCACGGTGTGCGTGCCGTCCCCCTCCAGGGTCAGCCCGATCGGCAGGGCCGTCACGAGGTCGACGTAGCTGATGTTCGCGTACAGCTGCTGCGGGTTGAAGGTGAACTCGCAGAACGACCAGGTTCTGCCGTAGTTCGGGTCGGTGGGCGTCGCGAACGCCGGCTCCACCAGGGAGGGGCCCGGGTTGAGGTAGAAGTCCAGCTTGTCGTCGCGCACGAAGTAGACCCTCGCCCCGTACATCTGGGGCAGGGTCAGGACGACCGGGTCCCCGCCCGCGCCGTTCAGGGGGATGGCGCAGTCCACCGGCAGGGGGGTCTGCGGGGCGCCGGGGGAGTCGGGGCGGTAGACGCTGCCGTCCGGGCGCAGGAGCACCCAGCGGTCCGTGCCCTGTTCGTGGCCGGTGACGTAGGCGTGCACCGTGCCGGGCAACGAGCGGTTCTCCAGGGCCAGTTCGCAGGTGGCGGCGGCCGCCGACGTACGCGGGCTCAGGGCGCTGCCCCAGAGGGGGTAGGTGAGGGCGGTCGCGGAAGCGGCGGCGCCCGTCAGGAACATTCTGCGCGAAATCACGAGGGAACTCCCGAGGTGTGGGGGGTCGCAGACGGGGGTGAGGGGATGCTGTGGGGGTGAACCGGGGCCGTCTGCGGTCCGGACCACTCTCGCGACGGCACCGGTGAGCGTCAAGAGTTACGACTGAGAGCGCTCTCAGGAACGGCCCCTTCTTCACAACTCGACGCTGCGGAAAGGGTTTTGGCCACAGCTGGTCCACCGCCGCATGCGGGGAGTGAACAGGAGGTGAAGGCGGCTCGGGGCCGGGCCCCGCTCCCGAGGCCAGGACCCGGGCCGTCCCGCCCGGCGCCGGACGGGTACGGTCGTTCCTCGTCCCGGTGCGGTGCGGCCCCGCGCGGAGCCGGCCGCCACGGGCGGGCGCTCCGGTGCCCGCACCCCTGCCATTGCGGTGGACCCGTCGCCCGCCCCGGTGCATCCGCGGCGTGGCGCGCGGGCCGGGATGTGGCGGGCGCCACACCCCCGGCTTTGTCGGACACCTACAACGCGAGCGCCCCACGAGCTGGCGGATGGGCTGCATGGTGCCCGGCTTCTGTCAGGTGCCACCAGGAAACCGGGCAGGAGACTGTCCGGAGTGAACGGCAGGGTTTCCGCGGTCGGGTTCGTAGGGTCGACGTATGACCGTTGTGGACGAAATCCCGGGCGAGCCGAGCGACACCCGTGGCCGGGTGGCCGAACTGCTGGCGCTGCGCGAGCAGGCCCGGCGTGGACCGAGCGACCGGGCGACCGAGGCGCAGCACGCCAAGGGCAAGCTGACGGCGCGGGAGCGCATCGAGCTGCTGCTCGACGAGGGATCGTTCAAGGAGGTCGAGCAGCTGCGCCGGCACCGGGCGACCGGCTTCGGCCTGGAGGCCAAGAAGCCGTACACCGACGGTGTCATCACCGGCTGGGGCACGGTCGAGGGCCGGACGGTCTTCGTCTACGCGCACGACTTCCGGATCTTCGGCGGGGCGCTGGGCGAGGCCCACGCCACGAAGATCCACAAGATCATGGACATGGCCATCTCGGCCGGTGCCCCGCTGGTCTCGCTCAACGACGGCGCCGGCGCCCGCATCCAGGAGGGCGTCTCCGCGCTCGCCGGCTACGGCGGCATCTTCCAGCGCAACACCCGCGCCTCCGGCGTCATCCCGCAGATCAGCGTGATGCTCGGCCCGTGCGCGGGGGGCGCGGCCTACAGCCCGGCCCTGACCGACTTCGTGTTCATGGTCCGTGAGACCTCGCAGATGTTCATCACCGGACCGGACGTCGTCAAGGCGGTCACCGGCGAGGAGATCACCCAGAACGGCCTCGGCGGCGCCGACGTGCACGCCGAGACCTCGGGCGTCGCGCACTTCGCGTACGACGACGAGGAGACCTGCATCGCCGAGGTCCGCTACCTGATCGGGATGCTCCCCTCCAACAACCGGGAGAACCCGCCCGTCGTCCCGAGCGACGACCCGGCCGACCGCCGCGGCGACGTCCTGCTGGACCTGGTCCCGGCCGACGGCAACCGCCCGTACGACATGCACAAGGTCATCGAGGAGCTCGTCGACGACGGCGACTTCCTGGAGGTCCACGAGCGCTGGGCGCGCAACATCGTCTGCGCCCTGGCCCGGCTCGACGGCCAGGTCGTCGGCATCGTGGCCAACCAGCCGCAGGCGCTGGCGGGTGTCCTGGACATCGAGGCGTCCGAGAAGGCCGCGCGGTTCGTCCAGATGTGTGATGCGTTCAACATCCCCATCGTCACTCTTCTGGACGTACCCGGCTTCCTTCCGGGCGTCGACCAGGAGCACGGTGGGATCATTCGGCATGGCGCGAAGCTGCTCTACGCCTACTGCAACGCCACCGTGCCGAGGATCTCGCTGATCCTGCGCAAGGCCTACGGAGGCGCGTACATCGTCATGGACAGCCAGTCCATCGGCGCCGACCTCACCTACGCGTGGCCCACCAACGAGATCGCGGTGATGGGCGCCGAGGGCGCCGCCAACGTCATCTTCCGACGGCAGATCGCCGAAGCCGAGGACCCCGAGGCCATGCGCGCCCGCATGGTCAAGGAGTACAAGGCCGAGCTGATGCATCCCTACTACGCCGCGGAGCGCGGCCTGGTCGACGACGTCATCGACCCCGCCGAGACCCGCGAGGTGCTGATCGCCTCGCTCGCGATGCTCCGCAACAAGCACGCCGACCTGCCGTCCCGCAAGCACGGCAACCCTCCGCAGTAGCCGCGGCGGCGCGTACCCGGCCCCGCCCACCTGCCCCAGAAGACGGAGACACCCATGAGCGTCACCCCCGCCGATTCGGTCCTGCGCGTCGAGAAGGGCCAGGCCGGCCCCGAGGAGCTCGCCGCCATCACCGCCGTCCTGCTCGCCCGCGCGGCCGCCCGGCCCGAGGCCCCCGCCCACCGGGGCCGCAGCACCGCCGGGTGGCGCCGTCTGGAGCGCACCCCCGGCTTCCGCGCCCCGCACAGCTGGCAGGGCTGAGAAGGGCCGCCGAGGCGGCCCGCGGTCCCGCGCACGAAGAAGGCCCCGCACTCCTCCGAGGAGTGCGGGGCCTTCTCCGTGCCACGGCCGGGTCAGCGCAGGCGTGCCATCAGGGCGTGCTCGACCAGCGTGATCAGCGCGCTCTTGGCGTCCGCGCGGTGCCGCGCGTCCGTGGTGAGGATCGGGGTGTCCGGACCGATCTGGAGTGCTTCGCGTACTTCGTCGGGTGTGTAGGGCTGGTGTCCGTCGAAGCCGTTGAGGGCGATGACGAAGGGGAGGCCGCTGTTCTCGAAGTAGTCGACGGCGGGGAAGCAGTCGGCGAGGCGTCGGGTGTCGACGAGGACGACGGCGCCGATGGCGCCGCGGACCAGGTCGTCCCACATGAACCAGAAGCGGTCCTGTCCGGGGGTGCCGAACAGGTAGAGGATCAGGTCCTGGTCCAGGGTGATGCGTCCGAAGTCCATGGCCACGGTGGTGGTGGTCTTGTCCCCGGTGTGGGTCAGGTCGTCGATGCCCGCGGACGCGGACGTCATCACGGCTTCGGTGCGCAGCGGATTGATCTCCGAAACGGCACCGACAAACGTGGTCTTACCCACGCCGAAGCCCCCTGCCACCACGATCTTCGCCGAGGTAGTGGAGCGGGCCGCTCCGCCGCTAGAGCTTGCGAAGTCCACTGAGCACCCTTTCGAGCAGTGTCACATCTGGTTGGCCGCCGGCGGTCTCGTCGCCGCCGGGCTGATGGATAGCGACGAGTCCGGCCTCGGCCAGGTCGGCCACGAGGATCCGGGCAACGCCGAGGGGGATCGAGAGCAGGGCCGACACCTCGGCCACCGACTTGATCTCGATGCAGAGCCGGCAGATCCGCTGGTGCTCGGGCAACTGCCCTTGCAGCCGGGCGGGATCGGCCGTGGTGCTGACCAGCGCCTCGATGGCGAGCTGGTACCGCGGCCGGGTCCGGCCGCCGGTCATGGCGTACGGACGGACCAGCGGGTTGTGTGCCGCGGGCGCCGGAGGCGTGGGGGCCTGACGCTGGACAGGCTGGATGCGCGACGGCGGCGTCTCGTGCCACTGCGGCTGCTGCGGCTCCTGCTGCTGGTGGTGGGGCTGCTGCTGCCACCCGGAACCCGGCTGCTGGGGCTGAACCGGCCAGTCGTCCTCGTACGAGCCCCGGTGCTGCCGGTGGGGCGGGTACGGCTGCTGCGGCTGGTAAGGGTCCTGCGGACCCTGTCTGCCGGGTACGGAGGGGATGTCGAAACGGTTGTCGCCTTGGTCACCCGGAACCCGCTGACCGCCCTCGTACGGGTGTCCGCCTGTAGGTGCTGCCACGTTTCCTCCTCCGACTGCCGGTCGCCATCCCAGTGGTGTCGCGCCACCGCACCTTATGGCGCGGTGACGAGAAACGCACTGTCTGTCTGTTAGTTAAGAAGACTTCCCTGGAGTTCGGCGCGGAGATCCGGGGTGAGAACACTTCCCGCACGGTCCACGAGAAGTGCCATTTCGTACCCAACCAGACCGATGTCGGCGTCCGGGTGGGAGAGTACGGCCAGTGAGGATCCGTCAGAGATGGACATGATGAAGAGGAATCCCCGCTCCATCTCCACAACGGTCTGGTTCACGGCGCCGCCCTCGAAGATCCGTGAGGCACCCGCGGTGAGCGACGTCAGACCGGAGGCGACAGCCGCCAGCTGATCGGCGCGGTCCCGTGGGAAACCGTCGGACATCGCCAGCAGGAGTCCGTCGGCGGAGACCACCACCGTGTGCGACACCCCGGGGGTGTTGTCCACGAAGTTGGTGATCAACCAGTTGAGATTCTGCGCCGCCTGGCTCATCGGGCTCACACTAACGCTCCTGGTTGTAGGTGTTACTCGTGTCCGACCCCGCGGTACGTCCCCTCAGGACGCCGCGCCGCAGGTTGCTCAACCTGCCCCGCACGTCCTCGGGGGCGCGGGAGACCTGTGGGCCGCCCTGCTGGGTCTGCTCGGCCGTGCCCTCGACCAGGTTGGCCTTGGGCACGCGTCGGGGGAGTCCGGAAGGGGTGATCCCGCCGGCCTTCGGGTCCCGGAGCTTCTCGGCCCGCTCCCAGCGCTCGTCGTTCGCCGAGCGCCAGTCGTCGGTGCCCTCCCCCTCGGAGGGCTCCGGCTGCTGCCGCTGCCGCTGCTCCGGCGGCGCGGGATGATCGTTTCCTCTGCCGGTCGGCTGCCAGTGCTGCTGGCCCGCGCCCCGGCGCGGGAGGCCCGCCTCGGTCAGGTCGTGACCGGGGTTCGGGGTGGGCCCCGGGCGGTCGAAGCCTACGCTCTCCCGCTCTTCGGCGGGAGCGCCCGGCGCGGATTCCGCTTCGGGCCGCACCGGAGGCTCGAAGCCCCCCTGGTACGCACCCTGTTCCGGCCAGCCGTCCTGCTGGGGAGGGCTGCCCTGCCCGGCGAACGGGTCGGCGTACTGCTCCTGCGGGGCATCCGCGGCGGCGTACCCGGCTTCCGGATAGGCGTCCTGCCGCACTTCCTGGTAGCCGTTGCCCGCGTACGGGTCGTAGCCGGTCGCGTAACCGGACTGCGGGTGGCCCCGCTGCTCCTGGGCGTACTGCGCCTGGCCGTACTGCTCCGGCGGCGCGAACTGCCCCTGGGCGTAGTCCTGGTGCTGCCCGGAGCCGCCCTCCTGGAACAGCGGGGGCTCGGCGCCCGTCTGGGCCTCCAGCGCGGCCCGGCGCTCCTCACGCATCAGCGAACGGCCGACCGGGTCCAGCTGCGGGGAGTCCGCAGCCGGGGTGTCGTAGCGGGAGTCGTCGAAGCCGAGCTCCGCCGCCGTACGCATCGGGAGGGGCTGGGGCATCGGGTCGAAGGCCTGCTGCTGCGGCTGCTGCTGCGCGGGCATGATCGAGGAGACGGTGAAGTCGCCCTCCTGGACCGACTCGCCCCCGCCACCGTGGGTGATGGCGTCCGGCAGCATGACCAGCGAGGTGGTGCCCGCCTGCTCGCCCGAGGGGCGCAGCTGGACGCGGATGCCGTGCCGGTCCGCGAGGCGGCCGACCACGAACAGGCCCATCCGCTGCGACACCGCGGCGTCCACCGTCGGCGGGTTGGCCAGCTTGTGGTTGATGTCCGCGAAGTCCTCGGCGGTGAGGCCGATCCCCTTGTCGTGGATCTCGACCATGACGCGGCCGTCGGGCAGCCGGGTCGCGGTGACCCGGACCTTGGTCTGCGGCGAGGAGAACGTGGTGGCGTTCTCCAGCAGCTCGGCCAGCAGGTGCACGAGGTCGGTCACGGCCTGGCCGTGGATCTCGCTCTCCGGCACACCGCTCAGCTCGATGCGCTCGTAGGACTCCACCTCGGAGGAGGCGGCCCGCAGCACGTCGACCAGCGGTACCGGCTGGTTCCAGCGGCGGCCCGGCTCCTCGCCCGCGAGCACGAGGAGGTTCTCCCCGTTCCGGCGCATGCGGGTGGCCAGGTGGTCCAGCCGGAAGAGGCTCTCCAGCTGGTCCGGGTCGGCCTCGCTGTTCTCCAGGCCGGTGATGAGGGTCAGCTGGCCCTCGATGAGCGACTGGTTGCGGCGCGACAGGTTGGTGAAGATCGCGTTGACGTTGCCCCGCAGCATCGCCTGCTCGGCGGCGAGCCGTACGGCCTCCTGGTGGACCTGGTCGAAGGCACGGGCGACCTCGCCGATCTCGTCCCGGCTGTTGATCGGGATCGGCTTGACCCGGGTGTCCACCCGGCCCGGCTCGGTCCGCGACAGCTGGTCGACCAGCGCCGGCAGCCGCTGCTCGGCGATGCCGAACGCGGCCGTACGCAGCCGTTGCATCGACCGGCTCATCTGGCGGGCCATGAGCCCGGCGATGACGAAGGCGGCCAGCAGGGCGACGATCACGATCGCGGCGTTGAGGACGGCGGCGTTGCGGGCGTCGGCCGATATCTCCGCGGCCTCGGTCACGGCCTTGTCGACCAGCTCGTTCTCGACCGTGGTGTAGCCGTCGAACTTGGCGGTGGACGCGGCCATCCACGTCTCGGGTGTGATGCCCTTGGCCCGCAGCTCGTCCGGCTGCTTGCCCTGGCCGATCTGCTGGGCCATGCCGTCGAAGACCGAACCGTCGATGCTCGGCGGCGCCACGAAGGGCTTGCCCGCGGCCTTGGCCTGCTGCTCGGCGGCCTTCAGCTGCTCGGCCCCCTCGGCGGCCTTCCCGGCCATGACCTCCTTGAGCCGGGCCGCGTCGGCCTCCGTACCACCGGAGACGAACTCACCGAGGGCGATCTGCTCCAGGTAGTTGTACGAGCTGAACGCCGTGACCTGGCCGTTGAGCTTGCGCTCCTCCTGGCTCGGCCGCACCAGCAGGTGCATGCCGATGGAGCGCTGGAGCGATTCGGCGGCCTTGGCCAGCTCCAGCGCGTACACCGTGCGGCCGTAGCTGGTGATGTTGCCGGTACCCAGGCCGAGCTCGTTGGAGAACTCCATCAAGGAATGCTGGACCTTGGTGTAGCCCTCCTCGGTCTTCACCGGGTCCATCGCCTCGGCGTACGCGGCCTTGCGCAGCTCGGGGAGCGTGGGCTCCTCCACCCTGAAGAGCTTCAGCCGGCGGTGGAGGCCCTCCTTGTCCGGCATGTTCTTCACGGCGGCGTCGAACTTCGACGCGGCGCTGTCCGTGGTGGCGCGTACCTTCTCCACCTCGGGGGCGTCGCGCTCGTTGGAGAGCAGGGGCTGGGCGGTGAGGTCACGCTCGTTCAGCAGGGCCTGTCCGTACGCCGAGGCGGCGCGGACGACCAGCGCCGTCCTCTCGGCGTCCTGGGCCTCGTTCCAGGTGTCGACCGACCCCTTCACCTGGAAACCGCCCATGACCAGACCGACCAGCGCCGGGATCAGGAGGATCGCGTTCAGCCGGGTGGGCACGCGCCAGTTCCGCGGTGACAGCCGGCTCGTGCTGCCGGGTTCCGGCTCCGCACCCGACGACGCGCCCGCGGGCGGGGACACGGCGGTGCGCGGCGGCGTGAAATTGCCCCGCTCCGGCTGCGCCGCGGAGCCCTCGTTGCTTCGCCTCACTCGACCAACAACCTCTCGGCGTCGGCACCTACGTTGTGCCGGATTATCGTTCACGGGCCGTACTGCTGGGTAGTTCGAGGCATTGCAGCACGCGGACCGGTCGCGTTCCAAACAGTCGGAATACGTGATTCCGGCTGTGGACGAGCATCGATAAAACGGGCATAAAGAGCGAGCCCCGTCAAAAGGCGAGGCTCGTATGAGCACAGCGGTACCGGTCGTGCGCGTCGGGTGTCGACGGGCCCCCGATTGTCTGTCGAAATGTTATGAACGCGGGGGCGGAGCGTGTCAAAGGACACAGCCCGCCCCCGCGTGACTACGGCAACTTCCGTAGATCGATACCGACTTGTGGCTACTTCAGCCGGGCCATCAGAGCGTGCTCCACCAGCGTGATCAGGCCACTCTTGGCGTCCGCGCGGTGGCGGGCGTCGGTCGTGATGATCGGGGCGTCGGGGCCGATCTGGAGTGCTTCGCGTACTTCGTCGGGTGTGTAGGGCTGGTGTCCGTCGAAGCCGTTGAGGGCGATGACGAAGGGGAGGCCGCTGTTCTCGAAGTAGTCGACGGCGGGGAAGCAGTCGGCGAGGCGTCGGGTGTCGACGAGGACGACGGCGCCGATGGCGCCGCGGACCAGGTCGTCCCACATGAACCAGAAGCGGTCCTGTCCGGGGGTGCCGAACAGGTAGAGGATCAGGTCCTGGTCCAGGGTGATGCGTCCGAAGTCCATGGCCACGGTGGTGGTGGTCTTGTCCCCGGTGTGGGTCAGGTCGTCGATGCCCGCGGACGCGGACGTCATCACGGCTTCGGTGCGCAGCGGATTGATCTCCGAAACGGCACCGACAAACGTGGTCTTACCCACGCCGAAGCCCCCTGCCACCACGATCTTCGCCGAGGTGGTGGCACGGGCCGTACCGCCGCTAGAGCTTGCGAAGTCCACTGAGCACCCTTTCGAGCAGTGTCACATCCGGCGCGCCGCCGGCCTCTCCGTTGCCCGGCTGGTGGATGGCCACCATGCCGGCTTCCGCCAGGTCCGCCACGAGGATCCGCGCCACACCGAGCGGCATGGACAGCAGGGCCGAGACCTCGGCCACCGACTTGACCTCGCGGCACAGGTGGCAGATCCGCTGGTGCTCGGGGAGCAGCGTCCCCAGATGGGCGGGGTCCGCAGTCGTGCTGACCAGCGCCTCTATCGCGAGCTGGTACCGCGGCCGGGTCCGGCCGCCGGTCATGGCGTACGGACGGACCAGCGGCTGGTCGCCTTCACCGTCGTACGACGCGTGGTGCAGTGCGCCGTACGGATCAGGTGAGGCGGGTGGCGGGGTCATAAATCCTCCGGGCGTGACAGCAGGGTGTCGGCTTGCCGTCTGAAGGTGGCCGGTGCGGGGCTGTGTCGGCCGGACGGGTGAGGGTTTTGAGTAGTACCTGGGGGGATCGTGTCAGGTGTCTGCCGCATGGCCGTCTAGTGCAGCAGACTGCCTTGTAGTTCGGCACGGAGGTCAGGGGTGAGGACGGTCCCCGCGCGGTCCACGAGGAGAGCCATCTCGTACCCGACCAGGCCGATGTCGGCGTCCGGGTGGGCGAGAACGGCCAGCGAGGAACCATCGGAGATGGACATGAGGAAGAGGAACCCCCTCTCCATCTCCACAACCGTCTGGCTGACGGCGCCGCCTTCGAAGATCCGGGAGGCACCTGCCGTCAGCGAGGTCAGGCCGGAGGCGACGGCCGCCAGCTGATCGGCGCGGTCGCGCGGGAAACCTTCGGACATCGCCAGCAGCAGGCCATCCGCGGAGACCACCACCGTGTGGGACACCCCTGGGGTGTTGTCCACGAAGTTGGTGATCAGCCAGTTCAGATTCTGCGCGGCCTGACTCATGGGGCTCAACTAACGCTCCTGCTGGTGAGTGGGGCCGAGTTGGAAACTGCCGGTAGACGAGCCGGTGTTGGCCTGTCGTCCCTGCTGGATGCCCCGGCGGAGATTGGTCAGACGGCCGCGTACGTCATCGGGCGCACGCGAGACCTGAGGTCCGGACTGATGATTCTGCTGCTGAGCGGTGCCCGGCACCAAATTGGCACGTGGAACGCGGCGAGGCAGTCCGGAAGTGGTGATCCCGCCCGCGGCGGGCTTCTTGACACGCTCCGCCTGCCGTACGAGCTCGTCGTTGGGCGAAGCGCGCCACGAACTCGTGGCGCCGGTGTCGGCCGCGCCACGGCGGGGCATGGGCGGCGGTGTGCCGGCGTGCTGAGGAGCGGCCGGTTCCTGCGGCTCGGCGGCGGGCGGCTGCTGGCCGCCCTGCTGCGGGCCGTGGAACCAGTTCGTCTCCAGCGTGTCGTACAGCGGCGTACGCCCGTCACCGGGACCGGCCGGCGGCAGCATGTCCGACTGCGGCTGCTGCGGCAGGGCCGGGAGCTGCGGAAGGTCACCCGCGGCGGGGGCGGGCGGACGCGGAGCCCCGAAGTCGCCGAAGTCGGCGTTGTCACGGCGGGGCGCGGGCGCCTGCGGGTACTGCGGGGCCTGGGCGCCGAAGCCCTGGTCCTGGTGCAGGGGATTGCCGAAGCCCTGGTCCTGCGGCGCCCCGGCGTTGTACCCCTGGTCCTGCGGGACCGGGGGGTTGTAGCCCTGGTCCTGCGGCATCGGGGCGTTGAAGTCGGGACGGGCGAACTGCGCGGTGCTCGCCGGGTCCGGTGCCTGCGGGGCCTGGGGCGCCTGCGGAGCCGAGAAGTCCGGGCGGGCGAACTCGGCGGTGGCGGCCGGTCCCTGACGGTCGTTCACCGGTGAGCCGAACGGCTGGTTCGGGCCGGAGGTGCCGGGCCGGGCGAACCGGCCGGCGTCGTGCTCCTCGTGACCGCGCGGGGAATCCGGCGTACGGCGGGGGCCGCCCTGCTCCTCGACGCCCCAGCTGGTGCTCTGGGGGCGCTGGGGCTGCGGGTTGCCACCGGGCAGCTCGGCCCGGGGTCCGCCGGAGGGCGGCAGCTGGCGGCCGGGGCCACCGGGCTGCTGGGGCCCGCCCTGGCCGGGCTGGCCCTGCTGAGGCTGAGGGTTCTGCCGCGCGGGCGGACCCGAGTGGCCGAAGAGGTTGGGGCGGCCCGAGTCCGCGCCGGCCGAGGGGTCCTGCGGGGGGCGCGCGTTGGCCCGCGCGCTGCCGGAGAAGGCGCCGGCGAGGCCGCCGCCCTGACGCTGGGTCTCGGGCCGGCCCTGGTTGGGCAGGCCGGGGGTCTGCTGGCCGGGGCCCTGCTGCTGACGCCCTCCGGTGTCGCGCGAGGGCAGCGCGGCCCGGGGAGCCGAGCCCGCGCCGACCTGTCCGCGCGGGGCGGACGAACCCAGCCCCTTGGCCGGGGCGGCGGGCGGACCGGAGAGACCGGGACGGGGACCGCCGCCCGCGGCGGGAGCGCCGCCGCCGGCGAGGAGACCGCCCGGGGCGCCGCCCGGCTGGCCCTGGCCCGGCTTCGGCGGCGGCTGCTTGCCGCCGTGCGCGACCTCCATGGGCAGCATGACCAGCGCGGTCGTACCACCGGAGTCGGAGGGGCGGAGCTGGATGCGGATGCCGTGACGCAGGGACAGGCGGCCGACCACGAACAGACCCATGCGGCGCGACACCGAGACGTCCACGGTGGGCGGCGAGGCGAGCCGCTCGTTGATCGCGGCCAGGTCCTCGGGGGAGAGGCCGATACCGGTGTCGTGGATCTCGACGAGCACACGGCCGTCGGGCAGCGCGTGACCGGTGACCCGGACCTTCGTCTGCGGCGAGGAGAACGACGTGGCGTTCTCCAGCAGCTCGGCGAGGAGGTGCACGAGGTCGTTGACGACGCGGCCGGCGACCTCGGTGGCGGGCACCGCGGCCAGTTCGATGCGCTCGTACTGCTCCACCTCGGAGGCGGCGGCGCGGAGCACGTCGACCAGCGGCACGGGCCGGGTCCAGCGGCGGCCGGGCTCCTCGCCCGCGAGGACGAGGAGGTTCTCGCCGTTACGGCGCATACGGGTCGCGAGGTGGTCGAGCTTGAACAGCGAGGACAGCTGGTCCGGGTCGGCCTCGCGGGACTCCAGCTCGGAGATGAGCGAGAGCTGGCGCTGGATGAGGCCCTGGCTGCGGCGCGAGAGGTTGGTGAACATCGCGTTGACGTTGCCCCGCAGCAGCGCCTGCTCGGCGGCCAGACGGACGGCCTCGCGGTGCACGTCGTCGAAGGCCGCGGCCACCTGGCCGATCTCGTCCCTGGAGTGCACACCGACCGACTCGACGGAGGTGTCGACGTCCTGCGGGTCCGTCTCGGAGAGCTGCCGGACGAGCTCGGGCAGACGGTCCTGGGCGACCCGGGTCGCGGTGTCCTGGAGCCGCCGCAGCGAACGGATCATGGACCGTGCCACGACGAACGCGCCGACCAGCGACACACCGAGGACGATCAGGATGATCGCACCGTTGAGGATCGCGTCGCGCTGCGACTCCTCACGCAGCTCGCGGGCCTTGCTCTCCATCTCGCCGAGGAGCGTCTCCTCGATGGTCTTCATGGCCTGGATCTTGTTGGAGCTCTGGTCGTACCAGTCCATGTACGTACGCGTCTTGCCGCTGCCCTCCATGCCCAGGGGGCTGTCGAGCACCTTCTTCGCGTACATGTCCGCGGCCGTGATCTCGGGGTTCCCGTTGTCCAGCGGCGCGAGCAGCTCGGCGGAGCTCCTGCCTGTGGACTCGTAGGTCGTCTCGAAGGTGGTCAGCGTCGTGCTGGCCTTGTTGAGCGCGTTGCGCCCGAACGCCTGGTCGTTGTCGTTCAGGTGCGTCTCGTTGCTGTCACCGCCGGGCAGTGCCGCGGCGATGATGGCGCGCTCGACGGAGGCGTACTCCTTCGAGGAGGAGAAGGCGGCCAGCGCACGCGTCCGCTTGATCATCTCCGGGTTGCTGGTGGCCTGCGCCATGTCCTGCGAGAGGCTGAGCAGCGAGGTGATCAGCTGGCTGTACTGGTCGATCGTGTTGAGGCTCGGGCTGTCGGCCGAGTAGGCGTCCTTGCGGATGCTGGTGATGTTGCCCAGCTGCCTGCCGATCTGGCTGACGCTCGCGTGGATGCTGTCCAGGGCCGCGTCGCCCGGGATGTTGCCGATCTCGTCGGTCGCCTCGAAGAAGGCGGCCTTGGCCCGGTCGGTGCGCTCGCGGGGCTGGGTGACCTTGTAGTCGGTGGCCTTCACGCCGTTCGACAGCGGGCCGGCCGACTTGTCGCGCTCCTCCTGGAGCGCGTTGGCGAGCGCGGTCGCCTGCTTGGTCATCTTGGTGAGCAGCTGCATGTGCTCCAGCTGGTCCATGTCGTTCATGGACTCGTTGATCCGCAGCCCGCCCAGCGTGGTCGCCGCGACCACGGGGAGGGCCAGCAGCGAGACCAGGCGCGTGCTGATGCGCCAGTTACGCAGAGCTATGCGTGAGCCTGTGGAGGGCGGACCGGCGGGTGCGGGGGGCGGCTCCACGTCGGGGCTGCCGGCTCCCGGCTGGCCGGGGCGCTGCGCACGGTCGCCGCCGTCACCGATGGCACCGGGATTCTGGGCGTGCTGGGGCGAGGAACCGCGGTCGTTCGCTCCGCGCGGCTCCTGGTCCGCCGGGGTTTCCCCTCGGCCCTGGCGGGGCTGGGGCGACCCCATGCCATCCCTCTTGAAACGTCCCTGCACTAGCGTCGCAACCTCTGGACCAGGCGTCCCCTCGCGCGTGGCGCGACAGAACGGTGTCGGCGTCGTGGGGCGCTGGACGCGCCCCATGGTGGTCGTGAGTGACCGGCGTACTTCCCCCTCCCGCCGCCACTCGGCGCTGCGTTGCGCCCCTGCGCGCTGGGCCTGAAACCCGCGGCGGTGCGTGGAATTCCAGCACAGTGGAGGATCTCCAACAAGGCCCTCGTACCGGGCTGTGACCTGGATGACACGGTGTGACGGGCGGGTAACAAGGTGTGGAACGTGTTCACGGTCAAACCGGGTGATTAAGGGTGTACTCCCTGGGGGTGACAGGTGTCCCAGACGCCATGATCGGGAGCGGAATAGCTGATTCAGTAATGGATTGTCGGGTTTGCATCCCATGGTCAACTGCCCGCAATGGGCGGTTTGTCGGCAACTTCGTGAGCAAACTCACATGACGATCGCCGTCTCATCCCGGCCACGACGGGGAATCGGATGTTTAGCCTGGCGCTTTACAGGGATAGCGAATCCGACAACCGGCGCGCCTTCGGGCGGTGCCCCAGCGGCAAGGGTCCACACGGCAGATGAAGACGACGATGGTGTTCCGCAACATTGCCAACCCCCGGCGCACGACGCTGGCGCACCTCGAGGACGCCGCCGCGCTGCAGAGGCCGGAACAGCGTGAGCACGCCGTCGACCTGCCCACCCAGACGGCCAACCCGCGCCGCACGATCCTCATGGAAGCCCCGGTCACGGCGACGGACCGGTAGCGGCCCCCGGCCGTCGTACGCGCGGCTGTCCCCCTTCGCCCGCGTTAGCCTGGAGCGTCAGTCTTCAGCCAGCCAGCAAGTGAGGGGCGACAGCATCCCGTGCGCATCGCCAGGTTCTCCATCGACGGCAATGTCGCCTTCGGAGCGGTCGAGGGCGACAGCCCCGACAGCCTCGTCCTCGACATCATCAAGGGCATCCCGTACACCGACTTCGAGCTCTCCGGGACCAAGGTCCCGCTGAAGAAGGTCCGGCTGCTGCCGCCCGTGCTCCCCAACAAGGTCGTGGCCATCGGCCGCAACTACGCGGAACACGCCGCCGAGATGGGCAACGAGGTCCCCGATGTGCCCGTCGCCTTCTTCAAGCCGACCACCTCGGTGATCGGCGCGGGTGACTCCATCGAGTACCCCTCCTTCTCCGAGGAGCTCCACCACGAGGCCGAGCTGGCCGTGGTGATCGGCCGTATGTGCCGCGAGGTTCCGCGTGAGCGCGTCAAGGACGTCATCTTCGGCTACACCTGCGCCAACGACGTCACCGCCCGCGACGTCCAGCGGCGCGAGAGCCAGTGGGCCCGGGCCAAGGGGTTCGACACCTCGTGCCCGCTCGGCCCCTGGGTGGAGACCGACGTCGACCCCGGCGACCTGGCGATCCAGGCCACGGTCAACGGCGAGCAGCGTCAGCTCGGCCGGACGGGCGACATGATCCGCTCCGTCGAGGACCTGGTCGTCCACATCACGGAGGCCATGACGCTGCTCCCGGGCGACGTGATCCTCACCGGAACCCCCGCAGGGGTCGGGCCCCTGCACGTCGGCGACGAGGTCGCCGTCACCATCGAAGGCATCGGCACTCTCACCAACAAGGTGATCAAGCGTGGTTAACGCACCCGTCCGCGTCCGTTTCTGTCCCTCCCCGACCGGCAACCCCCACGTGGGCCTGGTCCGCACCGCCCTGTTCAACTGGGCGTTCGCCCGGCACCACCAGGGCACCCTGGTCTTCCGCATCGAGGACACCGACGCCGCCCGTGACTCCGAGGAGTCCTACGAGCAGCTGCTCGACTCGATGCGCTGGCTCGGCCTCGACTGGGACGAGGGCCCCGAGATCGGCGGCCCGCACGCCCCGTACCGCCAGTCGCAGCGGATGGACCTCTACAAGGACGTCGCCGCCAAGCTGCTGGACGCCGGGCACGCCTACCACTGCTACTGCACCACCGAGGAGCTCGACGCCCGCCGCGACGCCGCCCGCGCGGCCGGGAAGCCGTCGGGCTACGACGGACACTGCCGCGACCTGGGCGAGGAGCGGAAGGCGGCGTACGAGGCCGAGGGCCGCACCTCGATCGTCCGCTTCCGGATGCCCGACGAGGCCATCACCTTCACCGACCTGGTCCGCGGCGACATCACGGTCCAGCCGGAGAACGTCCCGGACTACGGCATCGTCCGGGCCAACGGCGCCCCGCTCTACACGCTCGTCAACCCCGTCGACGACGCCCTGATGGAGATCACCCACGTCCTGCGCGGCGAGGACCTGCTGTCCTCCACCCCGCGCCAGATCGCCCTCTACCGGGCGCTCATCGAGCTGGGCATCGCCAAGGACACCCCCGCCTTCGGCCACCTCCCGTACGTCATGGGGGAGGGCAACAAGAAGCTCTCCAAGCGTGACCCGCAGGCCTCGCTCAACCTCTACCGCGAGCGCGGCTTCCTCGCCGAGGGGCTGCTCAACTACCTCTCGTTGCTGGGCTGGTCGATCGCCGAGGACCGCGACATCTTCGGCCGCGACGAGCTGGTGGCCGCGTTCGACATCGCCGACGTCAACGCCAACCCGGCGCGCTTCGACCTGAAGAAGGCCGAGCACATCAACGCCGAGCACCTGCGGATGCTCGACGTGAAGACGTTCACCGAGGCCTGCGGCCCCTGGCTGAAGGCCCCCTTCGCCCCCTGGGCGCCCGAGGCCTTCGACGCGGAGCAGTTCGCCGAGATCGCCCCGCACGCCCAGACCCGTGTGACGGTCCTCTCGGACATCACGGCCAACGTCGACTTCCTCTTCCTGGACGAGCCGGTCGAGGACGAGGCGTCCTGGAACAAGGCCATGAAGGAGGGCTCCGACGCCCTGCTGGCCACGGCCCGCGCGGAACTGCTGGCCGCCGACTGGAACGCCGAGGCGCTCAAGGCGGCCGTTCTCACCGCCGGTGAGAAGCACGGCCTCAAGCTCGGCAAGGCGCAGGCCCCGGTCCGCGTCGCCGTCACCGGCCGCACGGTCGGCCTGCCGCTCTTCGAGTCCCTGGAGATCCTGGGCCGCGAGAGGACGATCGCCCGCGTCGACGCGGCGCTGGCGAAGCTCGCCGCGTAGCGCCCGTACACACCCGACGGGGTGGCCGCCCGAGCCGGGCGGCCACCCCGTCGGCATGCGGCGGATCTGCCGGTAACCTGGCCGGCATGCCGATCCGAGCGGTTCTCTGGGACATCGACGACACGATCTTCGACTACTCCGGGGCGGACCGCGCCGGCATGCGCAGGCACCTGGAGATCGAGGGGCTGCCCGCGGCGTACCGGTCCCCCGACCACGCCCTCGACGTCTGGAAGGCCGTCACGGACGTGCAGTGGACGCGGTTCTCCGCGGGGGAGATCGACTTCCCGGGGCAGCGGCGCGAGCGCGTACGCGCCTTTCTCGGACGGTGGCTGAGCGACGGCGAGGCCGACGCGTGGTTCGGCCGGCACGCCACCCACTACGAGGCCGCCTGGGAGCTCTTCCCGGACACCGTGCCCGTCCTGGACCGGCTGGCGGACGGGTACCGGCACGCCGTCCTGTCGAATTCGAGCATCCACAACCAGGACCGCAAGCTGCGCGCGCTCGGGGTGCGGGACCGCTTCGAGGCGGTCGTCTGCGCCGTCGAGCTGGGCATCTCCAAACCGGAGGCGGGAGCCTTCCACGCCGCCTGCGAGGTCCTGGAACTCGACCCGCACGAGGTGGCCTACGTGGGCAACGAACCCGACATCGACGCGGGCGGAGCGGTGGCCGCCGGGCTGACCGGCATCTGGCTGGACCGCGAAGGACGGGGCGGGCGTCCCGAACTCGTACGGATCACGGGTCTGCACGAGCTTCCCGGGCTGCTGGCGGGCGATACCCGTTTTGGAGCGCCGGACACCTTCAGGTAATGTTCTTCCTGCGCCGCCCGAGCGGGCCGAAAGATCCGGCCGGGAAGCGCAGACAGAAACATAACCCGCAGGGGTTGCGTTTCAGTGGGCTATGGTGTAATTGGCAACACTACGGTTTCTGGTACCGTCATTCTAGGTTCGAGTCCTGGTAGCCCAGCGCAAGACCGAAGTAACAAGCCCC
>NZ_JBHVQX010000003.1:287616-329648 GCF_042886395.1 Streptomyces sp. NPDC058008
AGCGCAAGACCGAAGTAACAAGCCCCCGTTGTGTAGCGGCCTAGCACGCTGCCCTCTCACGGCAGTAGCGCCGGTTCGAATCCGGTCGGGGGTACAACACAGCAGTACGGAAAGGCCCTTCACCTCGGTGGAGGGCCTTTCTCCGTGTATCCCGGGGGGGTTGACCGGCCCCGGGCGATCTCCCGTACGGGACGGGCCTGTTGGGCCGGTTCGGGGCCAACAGGCTTTACGCGGAGGAGGGTTCCGGGGAGGGGGCACCCGGAGAAGGGGGCCGCCACGGCGCTGGGGCGGCCTCGGGGGAGGCGTGGGGCGGGGCGGCCCCGTGACGGCGGTGGGCTCAGCCCGTGCGGCGCAGGGCCTCGCTCAGCCGTGCGGCCGAGTCGATGATGGCCTGGGCGTGCATCCGGCCCGGGTGGCGGGTGAGGCGCTCGATCGGTCCGGAGACCGACACCGCGGCGACCACCCGGTTCGACGGCCCGCGGACCGGGGCCGAGACCGAGGCCACACCCGGCTCGCGCTCGCCGATGGACTGGGCCCAGCCCCGCCGGCGCACACCGGAGAGGGCCGTCGCCGTGAAACGGGCCCCTTGCAGGCCCCGGTGCAGGCGCTCCGGCTCCTCCCAGGCCATCAGGATCTGCGCGGAGGAACCGGCCTTCATCGTGAGCGTGGAGCCGACCGGCACGGTGTCCCGCAGTCCGGACAGGCGCTCCGCCGCCGCCACGCAGATGCGCATGTCGCCCTGCCGGCGGTAGAGCTGCGCGCTCTCGCCGGTGATGTCGCGCAGATGTGTGAGTACCGGTCCGGCCGTCGCCAGGAGGCGGTCCTCGCCCGCCGCGGCGGCGAGCTCCGCGAGCCGGGGGCCGAGGATGAAGCGGCCCTGCATGTCCCTCGCCACCATGCGGTGGTGTTCGAGTGCCACGGCCAGTCGGTGTGCCGTGGGCCGTGCGAGCCCTGTCGCCGCGACCAGCCCGGCGAGGGTGGCCGGACCGGACTCCAGGGCGCTCAATACCAGAGCTGCCTTGTCGAGAACGCCGACGCCACTAGAGTTGTCCATACGACGATACTCGCGTCTCACTCTGTGAAACGCAAGTTCAATTTTCGCCGGAAGTTGCGAACCTGTACGTGCGGCCGTACGACGGCCCGCAGCCACCGCCCCGCTCGGGGGGTCAGGGCGGCGGTACCCGAATCTCTAGTTGGGCCGGCGAAGACGCCGGCCGGAGGGAAAGCGATGGGTAGGACACTCGCGGAGAAGGTCTGGGACGACCACGTCGTCCGGCGCGCCGATGGCGAGCCCGACCTCCTCTTCATCGATCTGCACCTGCTGCACGAGGTGACCAGCCCGCAGGCCTTCGACGGACTGCGCCAGGCCGGCCGGCCGGTGCGGCGTCTCGACCTCACCATCGCGACCGAGGACCACAACACCCCGACCCTCGACATCGACAAGCCGATCGCCGACCCGGTCTCCCGCGCCCAGCTGGAGACCCTGCGCAAGAACTGCGCCGAGTTCGGTGTCCGGCTGCACCCGCTGGGCGACGTCGAGCAGGGCGTCGTGCACGTGGTCGGCCCGCAGCTCGGCCTGACCCAGCCGGGGACCACGGTCGTCTGCGGCGACTCGCACACCTCCACCCACGGTGCGTTCGGCGCGCTGGCCTTCGGCATCGGCACCAGCCAGGTCGAGCACGTCCTGGCCACCCAGACGCTGCCGCTGGCCCGCCCCAGGACCATGGCGATCACCGTCGAGGGCGAACTCCCCGACAGCGTCACCGCCAAGGACCTCATCCTGGCGATCATCGCCCGGATCGGTACCGGCGGCGGCCAGGGCTACATCCTCGAATACCGCGGACCCGCCATCGAGAAGCTCTCGATGGAAGCCCGGATGACCATCTGCAACATGTCGATCGAGGCCGGCGCCCGCGCGGGCATGATCGCGCCCGACGAGACCACCTTCGCCTACCTGCGGGGCCGCGACCACGCCCCCCGGGGCGAGGACTGGGACGCCGCGGTGGAGTACTGGAAGACGCTCCGCACCGACGACGACGCCGTCTTCGACGCCGAGGTCGTCATCGACGGCGCCGCACTCGCGCCGTTCGTCACCTGGGGCACCAACCCGGGCCAGGGGGCACCCCTGTCGGCCAGCGTCCCCGACCCCGCCTCGTACGAGGACGCCTCGGAGCGGTACGCCGCCGAAAAGGCCCTGGAGTACATGGGGTTGACCGCCGGGCAGCCGCTGCGCGAGATCGGCGTGGACACCGTCTTCGTGGGTTCCTGCACCAATGGGCGTATCGAGGACCTGCGCAACGCGGCCTCGGTCCTGGAGGGCCGCAAAGTCGCCGACGGCGTACGGATGCTGGTCGTCCCGGGCTCCGTACGGGTCGCCCTCCAGGCCGTCGAGGAGGGCCTGGACAAGGTCTTCACCGCCGCCGGCGCCGAATGGCGGCACGCGGGCTGCTCGATGTGCCTGGGCATGAACCCCGACCAGCTGGCCCCCGGCGAGCGCTCCGCCTCCACCTCGAACCGGAACTTCGAGGGCCGGCAGGGCAAGGGCGGCCGTACCCACCTGGTCTCCCCGCAGGTCGCCGCCGCCACCGCCGTGCTGGGCCATCTGGCCTCGCCCGCCGATCTGTCCGACGTCCGCACGCCCGCCGGAGTCTGAGAGCCATGGAAGCATTCACCGCACACACCGGCCGGGTCGTCCCGCTGCGGCGCAGCAACGTCGACACCGACCAGATCATCCCCGCCCACTGGCTGAAGAAGGTCACCCGCGACGGCTTCGAGGACGGGCTCTTCGAGGCCTGGCGCAAGGACGGGGACTTCGTCCTCAACCGCCCCGAGCGCCAGGGCGCCTCCGTCCTGGTGGCCGGTCCCGACTTCGGTACGGGCTCCTCGCGTGAGCACGCGGTCTGGGCCCTGCAGAACTTCGGCTTCAAGACCGTCATCTCCTCCCGCTTCGCCGACATCTTCCGTGGCAACTCCCTCAAGAACGGTCTGTTGACCGTCGTCCTCGACCAGCAGGTCGTCGACAGGCTCTGGGAGCTGACCGAGGCCGACCCGACGGCCGAGGTGACCGTCGACCTGGAGAAGCGCCAGGTCCTCGCCGAGGGGATCACGGCCGACTTCGAGCTCGACGAGAACGCCCGCTGGCGGCTGCTGAACGGCCTGGACGACATCAGCCTCACTCTTCAGAACGAAGCGGACATTGCGACTTACGAGGCGGCCAGGCCGTCCCACAAGCCGCGCACGATTGACGCCTGAGCAGCGCTTTTCCCCGACTGCGCCCCCTGCCGGAAGGCAGGGGGCGCAGTCGCTTGTTGAGACCCCCTCGGGCGACAACTCGCCCCAGATGGCACAATCGGTGCATGGAACGCGACAGCCAACTCGAGCTCTATGGCCAAGTCGCCGACCGATTGAAAGAAGCGCACGCAAAGGTGCGCTCACTGCAAGTCCCGGAGGGCGTAAGGATGGCGCTGTCCCGGAAGCTGCTGGCCGTCACGGCCGCGGCTAAGCACGATCTCCCAGGCGCGGCAAGGCGTCTGGACCGGTTGATGAAGGACCTCGATGAGGGCCGATTCCCCGAAGGTGACTGACTCTGCGGACAGCGCAGCGGTCGACTTCGTTGCGGCACTAGGGTGATTAGCCCGTTTCGTGTTTGATTTGCGGTATATATCTGCCTAACGTGCGAAAAAGCCTGAACAGTTTCGTTCCGGCAATGTCTCCGAAGGGGAAGACGTGAACAAGGCGCAGCTCGTAGAAGCGATTGCCGACAAGGTCGGCGGCCGTCAGCAGGCCGCGGACGCCGTCGACGTGGTACTCGACGCGATCGTCCGCGCGGTCGTCGCGGGGGACCGTGTCTCGGTCACCGGCTTCGGCTCGTTCGAGAAGGTCGACCGCCCCGCCCGGTACGCCCGCAACCCGCAGACGGGCGAGCGCGTGCGGGTCAAGAAGACCTCCGTGCCCCGTTTCCGCGCGGGACAGGGCTTCAAGGACCTGGTGAGCGGTTCCAAGAAGCTCCCCAAGAACGACGTGGCCGTGAAGAAGGCCCCCAAGGGCAGCCTCTCGGGCGGATCTTCCACCCGTACGACGGCGAAGGCGGCCGCGAAGAAGGCCACCGCCAAGAAGGCCACCGCGCGCAAGACCACGGCGGCCGCCGCGAAGAAGACGACCGCGGCCAAGAAGACCACCGCGAAGAAGACCACCGCGGCGGCGAAGAAGACCACGGCGGCGGCGAAGAAGGCGGCCCCGGCGAAGAAGGCGACGGCCACGAAGAAGACCGTCGCGGCCAAGACGGCGCCCGCCAAGAAGACCACGGCGAAGAAGGCGCCCGCGAAGAAGACCACGGCACGCAAGACCACAGCCAAGAAGGTCACCGCACGCAAGAAGTGAGACCGGGCACCGCTCGTTCCTCATACGCG
Organism: Streptomyces sp. NPDC058008; assembly: GCF_042886395.1. Classification (NCBI taxonomy): domain Bacteria; kingdom Bacillati; phylum Actinomycetota; class Actinomycetes; order Kitasatosporales; family Streptomycetaceae; genus Streptomyces; species Streptomyces sp. NPDC058008. Next base: position 292,026 of record NZ_JBHVQX010000003.1, read on the forward strand.
CCGGGCCGGGCTCCCCTCGGGGAGCCCGGCCCGCGGGCTGTTCAGGGGCCCTTCAGAGGGTCTGCAACGTCACCAGGGTGATCCGCAGCGACGTTCCCTCGCCCTCGGTCTCGATCCGCACCCGCTGCCCCGGACGCAGCAGCCGCAGCCCTCCCGCGTCGAAGGCGGGCGCGTCGAAGTCCACCGGGGTGCCGTCGTCGAGGAGCACGCTCCCGGAGCGGGTCTCGGAGTCGTACGTGAACGAGGTCGCCTGCATGGGCCGAAGCCTATCGGTCCACGGCGGGCGCCGCCGGGGCGGCGATCCCGGCGGTGAAGCGCCCCACCCCCAGGGCCAGCGCCGCCGCCAGGTCGCCGCCCGTGTCCACGTCCCTGCGGACCGAGTCGAGGCCCGGCAGGGCGGCCTCGACCGCCCCGGACGCCAGGTGCCGCGCCCGCGACGCCCCGCCGAAGGCCGGCCGCAATTCCGCCCCGGGCGCCGCGGAAAGAAATGTGGTCCCGATTCCCTGGGCATCGGCGACAAATGCGCGGGGAAATGCGGCGCAGAATTCGAGCACCCGCGCCAATTCGTCCGGACGCAGCGCGGGGAGGTCCGCGTTGAGGGCGGCCACCGCCGCGCCCCCGTCGCGGGCCCGCACCGACCGCGCGCCGTGCGCCAGCGCCGCGTTCAGCCCGGCCGCCGGGGTGTCGGCCACGACACGGGCGCCGAGCGCGGCCAGCGCCGCTCCGGCCACCGGGTCGTCCGTGACGACCACCACATCCGCCACCCCCCGGCAGGCCAGGGCGGCCGACACGGTGTCCTGCGCGAACGCCAGGGCCAGGCGCGGGCGCAGATCCCCGCCCACCGCCCGCCCGAGCCTGCTCTTGGCCCGTGCGAGAGGTTTCAGCGGGACGACCAGGGACCAGGGGCCGGTCGGGTCGGTGTTCGTGGCGATCTCCCCCTCCGTACGCATCAGCCCATTATTCTCGCCCGCCGGTACGACAACCCGGAGGTCCGCCCCCACGGGTGAGGCGTACGGTGTTCTCCACACAGCAGGGGGCCGGGGCAGGACAGCACCGCCGCGAGCCCCGCAGCAGCTCAGGTCCTAGAGGAAGGCATCCGAGTGTCCCGCCGCAGAATCGGCTTCTGGTACCGCCTGGCAGCGGTCATCGCGAAACCGCCCCTGGTGGTTCTGTTCAAGCGGGACTGGCGGGGGATGGAACACATTCCGGCCGACGGGGGATTCATCACCGCGGTCAATCACAACTCGTACCTGGACCCGCTGTCCTACGGGCATTTCCAGTACAACACCGGACGCGTGCCGAGGCTCCTCGCCAAGGCCGGACTGTTCAGGACGCCGTTCGTCGGAACGATCCTGCGCGGCACCGGGCAGATCCCCGTCTACCGCGAGACGACCAACGCCCTCGACGCCTTCCGCGCCGCCGTGGACGCCATCGAGCGGGGCGAGTGCGTCGCCTTCTACCCGGAGGGCACGCTCACCCGCGACCCCGACATGTGGCCGATGGCCGGCAAGACCGGTGCGGCCCGGGTCGCGCTGATGACCAAGGCCCCGGTCATCCCCGTCGCCCAGTGGGGCGCCAACCTCGCGATGCCGCCCTACGCCAAGGAGAACAAGCTCCGGCTGTTCCCCCGCAAGACCCTGCGGGTGCAGGCGGGACCGCCGGTCGACCTCTCCCGTTACTACGGCCTCGAACCGACCCCCGACGTCCTGCGCCGGGCGACCGAGACCATCATGGCCGCGGTCACCGCCCAGCTGGAGGACGTACGCGGCGAGAAGGCCCCCGCCGAGCTCTACGATCACCGCAAGGCCCGTGCTGAACAGCGGCGCAAGGCAGAGGGAAAGGGAACCACGTGACGCACCCCGTAAAGGCGGCCGTCTTCGGCACCGGCTCATGGGGTACGGCGTTCGCCGTGGTCCTCGCCGACGCCGGCTGCGAGGTCACCCTCTGGGGCCGTCGCGCCGAGGTCGCCGAGGCCGTCAACACGACCCGGACCAACCCGGACTACCTGCCCGGCGTCGAGCTCCCCGCCTCGGTCCGCGCCACGACCGACCCCGCCGAGGCGCTGCGCGGCGCCGACTTCGCGGTCCTCGTCGTCCCCTCGCAGACCCTGCGCGCCAACCTCGCCGACTGGGCCCCGCACCTGGAGCCCGGCACGGTGCTCGTCTCCCTGATGAAGGGCGTCGAACTCGGCACCGCCAAGCGGATGAGCGAGGTCATCCACGACGTCACGGGGGTCTCCCCGGACCGGATCGCCGTCATCACCGGCCCCAACCTCGCCAAGGAGATCGCCGAACGCCGCCCCGCCGCGGCCGTCGTCGCCTGCCCGGACGAGGACGTCGCCCGCCGCCTCCAGGCCGCCTGCCACACCCCGTACTTCCGGCCGTACACCAACACCGACGTGGTCGGCTGCGAGCTCGGCGGCGCCGTGAAGAACGTCATCGGCCTCGCCGTGGGCATCGCCGACGGCATGGGCCTCGGCGACAACGCCAAGGGCTCCCTCATCACCCGCGGCCTCGCCGAGACCACCCGGCTGGGACTGGCCATGGGCGCCGACCCGCTCACCTTCTCCGGACTGGCCGGGCTCGGTGACCTGGTGGCGACCTGCTCCTCGCCGCTCTCGCGCAACCACACCTTCGGGACCAACCTCGGGCGCGGGATGACGCTCCAGGAGACCGTCGCCGTCACGAGCCAGACCGCCGAGGGCGTCAAGTCCTGCGAATCCGTGCTCGATCTGGCGCGCAGGCACGGTGTCGACATGCCGATCACCGAGACGGTCGTCGGCATCGTCCACGAGGGCAAGCCGCCGGTCGTCGCGCTCAAGGAGCTGATGTCGCGCAGCGCCAAGCCCGAGCGACGCTGACTCGAGCCTTACCAGCAGGTACGCTCGTCGCGATATGAGCAGCCAGAACCTCCCCCAGAGCCCTGAGGGCACCCTGAGCTCCGAGCAGAGCTCCGAGCCGGGCCGCAAGCCGCGCGTGGCCGTCGTGTTCGGCGGCCGGAGCTCCGAACACGGCATCTCCGTCGTCACGGCCGGTGCCATCATGAGCGCCATCGACCGGACGAAGTACGACGTCCTGCCGATCGGCATCACCAGGGACGGCCGTTGGGTCCTCGCGGCCGACGATCCGGCCCGCATGGCCATCACGGACCGGCGGGTGCCCGACGTGGACCAGCTGGCCGGGTCCGCCCCGGGGGCCGTGACGCTCTCCGTCGACCCGGGCAACCGCGACGTCGTCGTCGGTGAACCCGGTGCGGTGCCCACGGTGCTGGGCGAGGTCGACGTCGTCTTCCCCGTGCTGCACGGCCCCTACGGCGAGGACGGCACGCTCCAGGGGCTCCTGGAGCTCTCCGGCGTCCCCTACGTCGGCGCCGGTGTCCTGTCCTCGGCCGTGGGCCAGGACAAGGAGTACATGAAGCGGGTGTTCACCTCCTTCGGGCTGCCGGTCGGCCCCTACGAGGTCGTGCGGCCCCGGGAATGGGAGTCCGACCGCCCCGCGGCACGCAAGCGCGTCATGGAGTTCGCCGCCGAGCACGGCTGGCCGCTCTTCGTGAAGCCCGCCCGCGGCGGCTCCTCCATGGGCATCACCAAGGTCGACGACGCCGCCGGGCTCGACGAGGCGATCGACGAGGCCCGCCGGCACGACCCCAAGTTCCTCGTGGAGTCCCTGCTGAGCGGCCGGGAGATCGAGTGCGGCGTGCTGGAGTTCGAGGACGGGCCGCGCGCCAGCGTGCCCGCCGAGATCCCGCCCGTCACCGCGCACGACTTCTACGACTTCGAGGCCAAGTACATCGACTCGGCCGCCGGTCTGGTCCCCGCGCCCCTCACCGAGGAGCTGACCGCGGAGGTGCGGCGGCTCGCCGTCGAGGCGTTCGAGGCGGCCTCCTGCGAGGGCCTGGTGCGCGCCGACTTCTTCCTCACCGACGACGGCACGTTCGTCATCAACGAGATCAACACCATGCCCGGCTTCACCCCGATCTCCATGTTCCCCCGCATGTGGCAGGCGAGCGGTGTGGAGTACCCGGAGCTGGTGGACCGGCTGATCACGTCCGCGCTGAACCGCTCCACGGGCCTGCGCTGACCCCGGGGGCCGTCCCGCGCGGGACGGCCCTCACAGACTGTCGGGGACCGTCCTCTCCACGGGCCCGGCGAACGCGGACAACGGGGTGATGTCATGCGCGTACTCGGTCCCGAGCGTCACCTCCACGTACGCCTTGCGGTAGGTGGTGGTGAACCGCGGGCCGGCGTCATCACGCTGCTCCAGCAGCCAGTTGACGCCGTCCGCGGTGACCGCCTTGGCCTGGGAGTCGTCCATCCTCGCGGGCCGGGGGACGCCGCAGCGCAGTACGATCGCCCCGTCCCCCCAGCCGGCGGTCAGGTCCGAGTCCGGTGAGGGGTCGTTCCGTCCCAGGCCGTCGACGGTCCCCGGCAGCTCCCCGCTCAGCTTCCCGCAGTACCCGGCGGCCTCCGACGACGGCGTGGGGACCGTCACCGAGGGCCGGTCACCGGCGGAGGAGCAGCCCGCCGCGGCCAGCACGAGCAGGGCGGCGGACGGGGCGAGGACACGGGACCGGGGGGACCGGCGGCGGGTGTGGGTCACCGGACCAGCGTAGACAGGGGTCAGAGGTGGACGACCGGGCAGGTGAGGGTTCGCGTGATGCCGTCCACCTGCTGGATCTTGGCGACCACCATGCGGCCGAGCGAGTCGACCGTGTCGGCCTGCGCGCGCACGACCACGTCGTAGGGACCTGTGACGTCCTCTGCCTGAATCACTCCCGGAAGCTTTGCGATGGTCTCGGCGACGGTCGACGCCTTGCCCACCTCGGTCTGGATGAGGATGTACGCCTGTACCACGGAACCTCCAGGGCGGCCACGAGGATCATGTGGGGGAAAGGGACGCCACGTTATCGCGTCGCCCCGGGCCGCGGGGAGACCTGCGGGCCTGTCGAGGCCCCGAGCGTGGCGCGCGCACCACAGAAGTTGACGTATCCCCTGACGCTACCGACAGCGGTCGGGGCTCGCGACCGCAAGCCCGCCGGTGCGGAAGGGGGACGGTGATGCCTGCATGTCCAGGGGCCGCCGGCTCCCGTGGGCTCCTGGCCCGCGGTCCGGACCTCCGGCCCCCGAAGCAGCCCGGACAGGCGTCCGGTGCGATAGATGAGAGGTGACACTCGGTGAAGGGAACCGTGGGCGAGTTGGGGGAGTTCGGGCTCATCAGAGAGCTCACGTCCCGGCTCACCACCACTCCGGCGGTACGGCTGGGACCCGGCGACGACGCCGCGGTCGTGGCCGCTCCCGACCGCAGGGTCGTGGCCAGTACGGACGTCCTGCTGGAAGGGCGGCACTTCCGCCGCGACTGGTCGACGGCGTACGACGTCGGCCGCAAGGCCGCCGCGCAGAACCTCGCCGACATCGCGGCCATGGGCGCCGTGCCCACCGCGCTGCTGCTCGGCCTCGTCGTCCCGGCCGACCTGCCGGTCACCTGGGCCGGCGAGCTGATGGACGGACTGCGCGACGAATGCCAGGTCGCCGGGGCGGCCGTGGTCGGCGGTGACGTCGTCGGCGGCGACACCATCACCGTCGCGATCACCGCGCTGGGCGACCTGCGCAACCACGAACCCGTCACCCGCTCCGGCGCCCGCCCCGGCGACGTCGTGGCCGTCACCGGATGGCTGGGCTGGTCCGCTGCCGGATTCGCCGTGCTCTCCCGGGGCTTCCGCTCACCCCGCGCCTTCGTCGAGGCCCACCGGCGCCCCGAACCGCCCTACCACGCGGGCCCCGCCGCGGCCGGGCTGGGCGCCACCGCGATGACCGACGTCAGCGACGGACTCGTCGCCGACCTCGGGCACATCGCCGAGGCCAGCACGGTCCGCATCGACCTGCGCTCCGGGCTCATCGACATCCCCTCGCAGATGTCCGACATCGGGCAGGCCGTCGGCGTCGACCCGTTGCAGTGGGTGCTCACCGGGGGAGAGGACCACGCGATCGTGGCGACGTTCCCGCCGGACGTGAAGCTCCCCGCGCGCTGGAAGGTCATCGGGGAGGTCCTCAAGCCGTCGGCCCTGCCCCAGGTCACGGTCGACGGGGCGCCCTGGACGAGCAAGGGCGGCTGGGACCATTTCGGAACCATCGAGGACGCCCAGTAGATTCCGGGGCATGACCGCACCCGCCCCGACACCGCCCCGTGTCCTCACCGTCGCCGGATCCGACTCCGGCGGCGGTGCGGGCATCCAGGCCGACCTGAAGACGATGCTGGCCCTCGGCACCCACGGAATGAGCGTGCTGACCGCCGTCACCGCCCAGAACTCGCTGGGCGTGCAGGGAGCCTGGGAGCTCCCGGCGGACGCCGTGCGCGCCCAGTACCGCAGCGTCGTCGACGACATCGGCGTCCAGGCCGTGAAGACCGGCATGCTCTCCTCGGCCGCCCTCGTCGACACCGTCGCCGGACTCCTCGCCGGGACCGGCGTTCCCGTCGTCGTCGACCCCGTCGGGGTCTCCAAGCACGGGGACGCGCTGCTGGCCGCCGAAGCGCTCGACTCCGTACGCACACGACTGCTGCCCGTCGCCACGGTCGCCACCCCGAACCTCGACGAGGTGACCCAGCTCACCGGCCTCACCGTCACCGACGAGCCGGGGATGCGCCGGGCCGCCGCGGAGATCCTCGCGTACGGGCCGCGCTGGGTGGTGATCAAGGGCGGCCATCTGCCCGGTGAGGCCGTGGACCTGCTGACGGACGGGAGCGAGGAGCACTGGCTGCGCGCACCGAGGCACGGCAACCGGCACACCCACGGCACGGGCTGCACCCTCGCCTCCGCCATCGCCTGCGGGCTCGCCCGCGGCCAGGACGTCCCGACGGCCGTGCGGGGCGCGAAGGAGTACGTCACCGGCGCGATCCGGGCCGGCTTCGCGCTGGGAGCGGGCATCGGCCCCGTCGGTCACGGCTGGCTGGGGAACCGCCCGTGACCGGCGGGCGCACCGGCCCCGGCACAGCAAAAAGCCGGTCCACCGAGGTGGACCGGCTTTTTGGGCAACCGGAAGGCTGCGCTACGACGGGGACGTCAGCGCGCGACCTTGCCGGCCTTGATGCACGAGGTGCAGACGTTGAGCCGCTTCGGCGTCCGACCGACCACGGCACGCACGCGCTGGATGTTGGGATTCCAGCGACGGGACGTACGGCGGTGCGAGTGCGAAATGCTGTTGCCGAAGCTCGGCCCCTTGCCGCAAACGTCGCAGTTGGCAGCCACGGGTCACTCCAAAGACTTCAGATGCACTTACAGTGAATTCCGGCGCGCCGGAATCATTTTACTGAAGTGGCGGTACCGGAGGAATGGCCCGACTTTCGTCGGGCAACCGAAGCAGCATACAACGGCTGCGTCGGAGATACGAAACTACCACGGCTCCCCGTGCACTCCGTCCCCGCACCTGCGCCCGCCACGGCCGGGGCACGAGGACTACCCTGCGGTGCAGCCAGCCCCCCACGGCCGCCCCAAGGAGGACCAACGGTGCCGCAGTCCCCCGACGATCTCGACGCCGTCGCGGTGCGCACCTGGTGCTCACTGGCCCTGGAGGCCCTCGGCCGGGAACGCGCGGCGATCGACGCCATCAACGTCTATCCGGTCGCCGACGGGGACACCGGAACCAACCTGTACCTCACGGTCGAGTCGGCCGCCGCGGCCGTCGAAGCGGTCTTCGCCGCCCACGAGACCGGATCCACCGTGCCCGGCCCCGCCGACGCCGTACGGGCCATGGCGCACGGGGCGCTGATCGGCGCCCGGGGGAACTCCGGGACCATCCTCGCCCAGCTGCTGCGCGGCATGGCCTCGGTGCTGTCCGAGTCGGGTGACGCGGGTCACCTCAGGACCGCGCTGGCCGAGGCCGCCGCCGCGGCACGGCTGGCCGTCGCCCACCCCGTCGAGGGCACCGTCCTCACCGTCGCCACCGCCGCCGCCCGGGCGGCGGCGGTCGCGGACCCGGCCGCGGGCCTCAGGGAGGTGGCGGGGGCGGCGTACGAGGGGGCACGCACCGCCCTGGCCGCGACCCCCGGCCAGCTCGCCGTCCTCGGCCGCGCCGGTGTCGTGGACGCGGGCGGCCAGGGCCTGGTCACCGTGCTCGGCGCGCTGCTGGAGGCCGTCGGCGGCCGGGCGCGGGAGCGCGCCGTCCGGCCGGCCCCCGACGTCCTGCCCCTGACCGGGGACTGCGCGGAGGCCGGCCCGGACGGCGGCCCGGCCTTCGAGGTCATCTACCTGCTGGAGGCCCCGGACGACGCGGTCGCCCGGCTGCGCGACCGGCTGGACACCCTGGGGGACTCGCTCGTCGTGGTCGGCGGCGACGGCCTCTGGAACGTCCACGTCCACGTCGACGACGCCGGGGCGGCCGTCGAGGCCGGGGTCGAGGCCGGCCGGCCCTACCGGATCCGGATCACGCACTTCGCCGCCGACCGGGGCGCGGCCCACCGGGAACCCGCCCAGCGCGCGGTCGTCGTGGTGGTCCCCGGCGACGGGCTCTCCGGCCTGTGCGCCGAGGCGGGCGCGACGACCGTGCTGGCGCGCCCCGGCGAGCCCCCCGCCAGCGGCGAGCTGGTCGACGCCATCCGCCGGGCCCACGCCCGCGAGGTGGTCCTGCTGCCCAACGACGCCCAGCTGCGCCACACCGCCGCCGCGGCCGCCGAGCAGGCCCGCGCCGAGGGCATCCGCGTCGCCCTGGTCCCCACCAGGGCCGCGGTCCAGGGCATCGCGGCCCTCGCCGTCCACGAACCCGGCCGCAGCTTCGACGAGGACGTCGTCGCCATGACGTCGGCGGCCGGAGCCACCCGGTACGCCGAACTCGCGGTCGCCGAACGGCAGTCGTGGACCATGGCGGGCATCTGCCAGGCCGGTGACATCCTCGGCCTGATCGACGGCGACGTCGCGGTCATCGGCGACGACGTCCCCGGCACGGCCCGCACGGTCCTGGACCGGATGCTCTCGGCGGGCGGCGAACTGGTCACCCTGGTCCTGGGCGAGGACGTGCCCGACGCCCTGGCCGACGAGCTGGGCGAGCACGTCCGCGAGGGCTACCTCGCCGTCGACACGGTCGTCTACCGGGGCGGCCACCAGGCGGCACCCCTGCTCATCGGCGTCGAGTGACACCCGGCACGGCGCCGCGTCCGGCGGCATCTGTCAGTGGCGTGGTGTGCAATGGACCGCGTGTCCGCTTTCGATGAACCCCTCAAGAAGCTGCTCGGCGGAGCCACCGCGAAGGTGATGGCCGAACACCTCGACCTGCACACGGTCGGGGATCTGCTGCACCACTACCCGCGGCGCTACGAGGAGCGGGGACGCCTCACCTCGCTCGCCGAGCTCCCGCTGGACGAGCACGTGACGGTCGTCGCCCAGGTCGCCGACGCGCGGATCATGATGTTCAACAACGGCCGCGGCAAGCGCCTGGAGGTCACCCTCACCGACGGCAGCGGCAGGCTCCAGCTCGTCTTCTTCGGACACGGCGTCCACAAGCCCCACAAGGAGCTCCTGCCCGGCCGCCGCGCCATGTTCGCCGGCAAGGTCTCCGTCTTCAACAGGAAGATGCAGCTCGCCCACCCCACCTACCAGCTCCTGGACGCGCGCTCCGGCGACGAGGCGGACGACCCGGCCGGAGTCACCGAGGCCGTCGACGCCTTCGCGGGGCAGCTGCTGCCGATCTACCCGGCGTGCAAACAGCTCGACTCCTGGCGGATCGCCAAGGCCGTCGACACGGTCCTGCCCAGCGCCCCGGAGGCCGTGGACCCGCTGCCCCCGGCGCTGCGCGAAGGACGCGGATTCATCTCCCTGCCCGAGGCGCTGCTCCGGATCCACCGCCCCGGCACCAAGGCGGACATCGCGGCCGCGCGGGACCGCCTGCGCTGGGACGAGGCCTTCGTCCTCCAGGTCGCGCTCGCCCGCCGCCGGTACGCCGACACCCAACTCCCGGCCGTGGCCCGCCGGTCCGTCACCGACGGCCTGCTCGACGCCTTCGACGCCACTCTGCCCTTCACGCTCACCGAGGGCCAGCGGAAGGTCACCGAGGAGATCTTCGGCGCCCTGGCCACGGAACACCCCATGCACCGGCTGCTCCAGGGCGAGGTCGGCTCCGGCAAGACCCTGGTGGCGCTGCGGGCCATGCTCAGGGTCGTCGACGCGGGCGGCCAGGCGGCGATGCTCGCGCCCACCGAGGTGCTGGCCCAGCAGCACCACCGGTCGGTCACCGAGATGATGGGCGGGCTCGCCGAGGGCGGCATGCTCGGCGGCTCCGACCTCGGCACGAAGGTGGTCCTGCTCACCGGGTCGATGGGCACGGCGGCCCGCAGGCAGGCGCTGCTCGACCTCGTCACGGGCGAGGCCGGGATCGTCATCGGCACCCACGCGCTGATCGAGGACAAGGTCCGGTTCCACGACCTCGGCCTGGTCGTCGTCGACGAGCAGCACCGCTTCGGCGTGGAGCAGCGGGACGCGCTGCGTTCCAAGGGGAAGCAGCCGCCCCACCTGCTGGTCATGACGGCCACCCCCATCCCCCGTACGGTCGCGATGACGGTCTTCGGCGACCTGGAGACCTCCGTGCTCGACCAGCTCCCGGCCGGCCGCTCGCCGATCGCCAGCCATGTCGTCCCCGCCAAGGACAAGCCCCACTTCCTCAGCCGCGCCTGGGAACGCGTCCGCGAGGAGGTGGAGAACGGCCACCAGGCCTACGTCGTGTGCCCGCGCATCGGTGACGACGCCGAGGAGACGGCGGGGAAGAAGGGGAAGCAGGCCCCCGCGGAGGACGCGGAGAAGCGGCCGCCGCTCGCCGTGCTGGACATCGCCGCACAGCTCGCCGAGGGCCCCCTCGCCGGTCTGCGCGTCGAGATCCTGCACGGCAGGATGGCCCCCGACGACAAGGACGACGTCATGCGCCGGTTCGCCGCCGGCCAGGCCGACGTCCTGGTCGCCACCACCGTCATCGAGGTCGGCGTGAACGTTCCCAACGCCACCGCGATGGTGATCATGGACGCGGACCGCTTCGGGGTGTCCCAGCTGCACCAGCTCCGGGGCCGCGTCGGGCGCGGCAGCGCGCCCGGCCTCTGCCTGCTGGTCAGCGAGGCCCACGAGGCGAGCCCCGCCCGGGCCAGGCTCTCCGCGGTCGCCGCGACCCTGGACGGCTTCGAGCTCTCCCGCATCGACCTCGAACAGCGCCGTGAGGGCGACGTCCTCGGCCAGGCCCAGTCCGGAGTCCGCTCCTCCCTGCGGGTGCTCAGCGTCATCGACGACGAGGAGGTCATCGCCGCGGCCCGGGAGGAGGCCGTCCGCGTCGTCGCGGACGACCCGGGGCTCGACCGGCTGCCGGAGCTGCGCACCGCGCTGGACGCCCTCCTCGACAAGGACCGGGAGGAGTACCTCGACAAGGGGTGACCGGGCGGATTCCCGGTGACGCCATATCGTGGGGAGCACGGCACACGTTCCGTCCGGTGTGCCGCCCGCGACCCGAGGAACAGAAACCCATGACCCGCGTGATCGCCGGCTCGGCCGGCGGACGCCGGCTGGCCGTCCCGCCCGGCACCGGCACCCGTCCCACCTCCGACCGCGCGCGCGAAGGACTGTTCTCCACCTGGGAAGCGCTCCTGGGCACGCTCGACGGCATCCGCGTCGCCGATCTCTACGCCGGCTCCGGCGCGGTGGGCCTGGAGGCGCTCTCGCGCGGCGCGGCCCACGCGCTGCTCGTGGAGGCCGACGCCGGCGCCGCCCGGACCGTCCGCGAGAACATCCGCGTCATCGGCCTGCCCGGCGCCGAGTTCCGCGCGGGCAGAGCGGAACAGATCGTGACGGGTCCGGCGCCCTCCGACCCGTACGACGTGGTCTTCCTCGATCCGCCGTACGCGGTCACCGACGACGGCCTCCGGGAGATCCTGCTCACACTCCGTGCTCAGGGGTGGCTGACGGACGACGCTCTCGTCACGGTGGAACGCAGCACCAGAGGCGGGGAATTCGGCTGGCCCGACGGCTTCGAGCCGCAGCGGTCCCGTCGCTACGGCGAGGCCACGTTTTGGTACGGTCGCGCCGCCTCTACGTGCGAAGACGCACGATGACCGCACCGGAGAGCGAGGGAATCACGTTGCGCCGCGCCGTCTGTCCGGGGTCGTTCGACCCCATCACCAACGGACATCTCGACATCATCGGACGAGCCTCGAAGCTGTACGACGTCGTGCACGTCGCCGTGATGATCAACCAGTCCAAGAAGGGCCTGTTCACCGTGGAGGAGCGGATCGCCATGATCCGCGAGGTGACCGCGGACTTCGGCAACGTGGAGGTCGAGTCCTTCCACGGCCTGCTGGTCGACTTCTGCAAGCAGCGCGACATCCCGGCGATCGTGAAGGGCCTGCGGGCCGTCAGCGACTTCGACTACGAGCTGCAGATGGCACAGATGAACAACGGCCTCTCGGGGGTCGAGACACTCTTCGTGCCGACGAACCCGACCTACAGCTTCCTCTCCTCCTCCCTGGTCAAGGAGGTCGCCACCTGGGGCGGCGACGTGGCGCACCTGCTGCCGCCGGCCGTCCACGAGGCGCTGGTGGACCGTATCCGCCGGAAGTGAGGCGCTGACCGTCCGTCACCAGGTGTCGGACGGGAGGCGACTGGCCTTACAGTCGTCCCGTCCGTCTCCAACAGCAGCAGAGAGTGGCGAGCACACGGTGGACGTGCAGAAGAAGCTCGACGAGATCGTCGAAACGGTCGGGAACGCCCGCTCCATGCCCATGTCGGCGTCCTGCGTGGTCAACCGGGCGGAACTGCTCGCGATGCTCGAGGAGGTGCGCGAGGCCCTGCCCGGCTCGCTCGCCCACGCCGAGGAGCTCATCGGCGGCCGTGAGCAGATGGTCGAGCAGGCCCGCCAGGAGGCGGAGCGGATCATCGAGTCGGCCCGGGCGGAGCGCGGCTCCCTGATCTCCGGCACCGAGGTCGCCCAGCGGTCCCAGGCCGAGGCGGACCGGATCCTGTCCGAGGCCCGCAGGGAGGCCGACGAGGTCCGCAGCGAGGCCGACGAGTACGTCGACAGCAAGCTGGCCAACTTCGAGGTCGTGCTCACCAAGACGATCGGCTCCGTCGACCGGGGCCGCGAGAAGCTCCTCGGCCGCGGCGAGGGCGTCGACGAGCGGGGCTACGAGGACCCCGACTTCGCCGAGGCGCCCGAGCGCAGCGCCGACCCGGAGACCCTGCGCCGCCGCGCGGACGACTACGTGGACGCCAAGTTCGGCGCCTTCGAGGCCGTGCTCGCCAAGACCCTGGAGGCCGTAGGCCGGGGCCGCCAGAAGCTGCACGGACGGGTCGCCACCGACGACCTCGGCGCGCACATGGCCGCCCAGGACGCCGCGGGCGGCCGGCAGCACACCAGCGACGAGGACCACTGGGCCGGCCTGGCCGAGCTCGCCACCCCGGAGCCCCGGCAGAGCCCCCAGCAGCACGCCTACACCGAGCCGGCGCAGCCGGACTACACGCCGGTGGCCGGCTACCAGGACCCCGCGCAGCCCGGCTACCCGGCCCAGGCCGAGCCCACGTACGCGCAGACGTACGGCTACCAGGACCAGCAGCAGGTCCAGGACGGCTACGGCTACCAGCAGCAGCAGCCCGATCCGTACGCCTACCAGCAGCAGGCCTACGACCCGAACCAGCAGCAGGACCAGCAGCAGTACGGCTGGCAGCAGCAGGGCCAGGTCCCCGCGCAGCAGGGCGGGAGCGCCCTCGACGAGACCAGCCTCTTCGACACCAGCATGATCGACCTGGAGCAGCTGCGCCGGTACGAACAGGGCCGCTGAGCGGAGCGGGCCGTACCGGATTGGGAGCTGGGCGGTACGTCCAGTATCCTGGCTCTTCGGTCGCGTGTATGTCCGCGATCCCGGCTGCCCTCTTTCCCCCGAGGACGGAGGCAGCCCTCCCGAAGCCGCACCACGCACATGATCCCGAAAGCAGGAAAAGCCCTGAACGGCCATCTCGACCACCGCAGCCCTCTCGTGTTCGATACGCGTGAGCTGGGCCGGCGTCCTGGTGCCATGAAGCGGCTGACCCGCACCGCGGAAGCGCCGAAGGACCTCGGTATCGACGGGGTCATCGGCGTACCGGAGAACGCGCCCCTGGCGCTGGACCTCCGCCTCGAGTCGGTCATGGAAGGGGTGCTCGTCACAGGCACCGCCCGTGCGACGGCCGAGGGGGAGTGCGTAAGGTGTCTGGAGCCGCTGGCCCTCGAGGTCGAAGCGGACTTCCAGGAGATGTTCTCGTACCCTGACGCCGATGACCGGAACCGCAGCAGGACCGCGGACCCGGTCGACGACGCCGAGGACGACGAGGACAGGTTCTTTCTCGAGGACGATGCCATCGACCTCGAGCCTGTGCTGCGTGACGCGGTGGTGCTCGCACTGCCGCTGCAGCCGGTGTGCAAGGAGACCTGCGCCGGTCTGTGTTCCGAATGCGGAATCAGGCTGGACGAGAATCCTGACCACCACCACGATGCCGTCGACATGCGTTGGGCGGCACTGCAAGGACTCGCCGACACCGTTCAGGACGGCGAGAAGGACAACATGGGCGGCGCCGCACCCGGCGTCGACGAGAAGCAGGAGAAGTAGCCGTGGCTGTTCCGAAGCGGAAGATGTCGCGCAGCAACACGCGCCACCGCCGGTCGCAGTGGAAGGCTGCGGTCCCCACCCTGGTTTCGTGCGAGCGTTGCCAGGAGCCGAAGCTCCAGCACATTGCGTGCCCGAGCTGCGGCACCTACAACAAGCGCCAGGTCCTCGAGGTCTGAGCGGCTGGTGAGAGGCCCGATGTCTGAGTTGTCCAGCTCCAAGAAGCAGACAGACAACATCAACACAGCCTCGTCCCACACGCTTCTGGAAGGGCGGCTCGGGTACCACCTCGAGTCCGCCCTTCTGGTGCGTGCGCTGACCCACCGTTCGTACGCGTACGAGAACGGCGGTCTGCCCACCAACGAGCGGCTCGAATTCCTCGGGGATTCGGTGCTCGGCCTGGTGGTCACGGACACGCTGTACCGCACCCACCCCGACCTGCCCGAAGGCCAGCTGGCCAAGTTGCGGGCCGCGGTGGTCAACTCGCGTGCGCTTGCGGAAGTGGGCCGCGGCCTCGAACTCGGCTCCTTCATCCGGCTCGGCCGCGGTGAAGAGGGTACGGGTGGCCGGGACAAGGCTTCCATCCTCGCCGACACCCTTGAAGCGGTGATCGGCGCCGTCTATCTCGACCAGGGCCTCGGCGCGGCCTCGGAGCTGGTCCACCGGCTCTTCGACCCGCTGATCGACAGGTCCTCCAACCTCGGAGCCGGCCTGGACTGGAAGACCAGTCTCCAGGAGCTCACCGCGAGCGAGAGCCTCGGAGTCCCCGAGTACCTCGTCACGGAGACCGGCCCCGATCACGAGAAGACCTTTACTGCTGCCGCTCGCGTCGGTGGTGTCTCGTACGGCACCGGCACCGGCCGTAGCAAGAAGGAAGCGGAGCAGCAGGCGGCCGAGTCCGCCTGGCGTGAGATCAGCGCCGCCGCGGAGGCACGGGAGACGGCGGCCAAGGCCGCCGTCGACGGAGGGGTCGCCGACGCCCCTGCCGGCCCGTCGCACTCGGACGCGGCTCCGGCCTGAACCATCCGGAAACCCCCCGGTGCCTCGGCGCACCGGGGGGTTTCCGCTCTCCTGCCACCGGGGCGAAGCCCCGTACCCCGCCGTGTTCCCGAGGAGTGCCCGCCGTGCCCGAACTGCCCGAGGTCGAAGTCGTGCGCCGGGGCCTGGAGCGCTGGACCGCCGGGCGCACGGTCCAGGACGTGGAGGTCCTGCATCCGCGCGCGGTCCGCCGGCACCTCGCGGGCGGCGAGGACTTCGCCGCCCGGCTGCGCGGTCTGCGCTTCGGCACGGCGATGCGCCGGGGGAAGTACCTCTGGGTCCCCCTCGACGAGGCCGGCTCCTCACTCCTGGGACACCTGGGCATGAGCGGCCAGCTGCTCGTACAGCCCGAGGACGCCGCCGACGAGAAGCACCTGCGCGTCCGCGTCCGTTTCGACGACGCGCTCGGCACCGAGCTGCGCTTCGTAGACCAGCGCACCTTCGGCGGTCTGTCGCTGCACGACAACACCCCCGACGGTCTGCCCGACGTCATCGCGCACATCGCGCGCGACCCGCTGGACCCGGCTTTCGACGACACGGCGTTCCACCGGGCGCTGCGTCTGCGCCGTACGACGGTCAAGCGCGCCCTGCTGGACCAGTCCCTCATCAGCGGCGTCGGCAACATCTACGCCGACGAGGCGCTCTGGCGCAGCCGGCTGCACTACGAGCGGCCGACCGCGACCCTGACCGCCCCGAGGACGGCTGAGCTGCTCGGCCATGTCCGGGGCGTCATGCGTGAGGCCCTCGACCAGGGTGGCACCAGCTTCGACAGCCTGTACGTCAACGTGAACGGCGAGTCGGGTTACTTCGACCGGTCGCTGGACGCGTACGGACGCGAGGACGAGCCCTGCCGCCGCTGCGGAACGCCGATGCGGAGGCGGCCGTGGATGAACCGCTCCAGCTACTTCTGCCCGCGCTGCCAGCGTCCGCCGCGGGTCTCCTGACGGTCGCGCCTCAGGCTTCGCGCGCCGCGTCGTACCGCTTCCGGGCCTCGACGACCTCGGGCATCCGTCCCTCGACGAGCTGGATGAGCTCCATGAGCCGCCCCGCTACCTGGCGGCCCAGCGGTGTCAGCGCGTAGTCGACGCGCGGTGGATTGGTCAGCCGGGCCTCCCGGTGCACCAGGCCGTCGCGCTCCAGGGCGTGCAGGGTCTGGGAGAGCATCTTCTCGCTGACGCCGTCCACCCGGCGGCGCAGCTCGTTGAAGCGGGCGCCGCTCTCGTACAGGGCGCCCAGGGTGAGGCCGCCCCAGCGGCCCGTGACGTGCTCCAGCGTCCCGCGTGAGGGGCACTGCCGTGAGAAGACGTCGAACGGCGACTCACCGCCGTCGCGCACCGGGTCCGTCACCGTCTCAGCCATGAGCGCCAGCTTACGCCCGTGCAGCGCTCACTCCCGGTGAGCGTCGCACCGCCGTGTCCCCTGCCGTCCCGGCTCACAGCTAGGCGGGTTCGCCTGGTACATTGCATTGCATGGAACCTGGCAAGGCGCGTCGCCACGGAGCGGGCAACATCGAGAGCCAGCTCCGCAAGGGAGTGCTGGAGTACTGCATCCTCGCGCTGATGCGGGACGGCCCGACGTACGGCGTCGAGCTGCTGAACGCGCTGTCGCGGACCGGCGCGCTGACGGCCAGCCAGGGCACGGTCTACCCGCTGCTCTCCCGGTTGCGACGGGACGACCTCGTCGCCACCACCTGGCAGGAGTCCCTGTCCGGCCCGCCCCGGCGGTACTACGAACTGACCGACGCGGGGCACGCGGCACTCGCGGAGTTCGCCGCCCTCTGGCCCGGCTTCCGTGACGGTGTCGACCACATCCTCGACGCGGCCGGCAGCCCCGCGGGGGAGCCCGGCGGCTGAGCCGCCCGCCGACCGAGTGACCACCCATGGCGCCACAACCGAAGGACGCACGCATGAAGACCGACACCGCCCTGGTCGCGGACTACCTCGACGCCGTCGGGCGTGAGAGCACGGCACTGCACCCCGGGGCCCGCCAGGAACTCCTCGCCGACCTCCGCGAACACATCGAGGCCGCCCTCGCCGAGCGGCCCGGCGACGTCCACGCGATCCTCCGGGAGACGGGCGACCCCCGCACGATCGCGGCGACCGCGCTCCAGGAATTCGGGACGGCCCCGGCCGGTTCCACCCCGGCCCCCGAGCCCGGTCGGCCCCGCCGCCCGAGGTCCCCGGCCTGGCTGCCCATCGCCTTCCTGCTCACCAACGGGATCGCCGGCATGTTCACGCTCTCGGGCATCTCGCCGGTGCTGCTCCTCCTGCTCGAAGCGGTGCAGATCACCGCGGTCGTGATCGTGTGGCGCTCACGGCACTGGACCACCGGCCAGAAGTGGACCGGGCTCGCGCTGGCCCTCTTCCTGCCCGTCGTCCTGCGCCTGGTCTGGAACCTCGGCGTCCCGGAGGGCGTGGACGGCCGGGAAGTGTGGCGCTGGGTGCTCATCTGTGTGGCACTCGCCCTGAACGTGTCGGGCTGCGTGTGGCTCTGGCGCACCAAGCGCCCCTGAGGCCCCTGCGCCGTTACGGCCGAGCCCGCCCCGGGTGTCCCGGGGCGGGCTCGGCCGTAACGGAAGGGTCAGAAGCCGAAGTCCTGCGTCCACCAGGGGCCGCCGGAGCCGAGGTGGACGCCCACGCCGAGGGTCTTGTAGTCGCAGTTGAGGATGTTCGCGCGGTGGCCCTCGCTGTCCATCCAGGCATCCATCACGGCCTGCGCGTCGGCCTGGCCCCGGGCTATGTTCTCGCCGCCCAGGCCCTGCACGCCCGCTGCGGCGGCGCGGTCCCAGGGGGTCGCCCCGTCGGGGTCGGTGTGGCCGAAGAAGTCACGGGCGGCCATGTCCTCGCTGAAGTCCTGGGCGAGCGCGGTCAGCGAGGCGCTGACGGTGACCGGGCTGCAGCCGACCTTCGCGCGCTCCTGGTTGACCAGGCTGAGCACGGTGGCCTGGGCGGAGGCCGGTGCCGGGCTCGCCGGGGCGGGAGCCTTGGTGCTCGGCGCGGCCGACGAGGACTTCGGAGCGGCCGGTGCCTTGGCCGTCGGTCCGGCCGGTGCGCTCTTCTCCGGCGTGGCGGCGGGCGCCTTCGTCACGGCGGGGGACCTCGTCGCCGGCTTCGAGGCGGTGGCGGACGGCTCGGCGGAGGACTTCGCGCCCGGGGTCGCCGAGGGGGACGTCGAAGGTGCCGCGGAACGGCCGCTCCCGCGGTCGGCCCCGGCCGGCGCGGAGGCGGACGCGGCGCCGGTCGGCTCGTCGGACGACTCGCCCTGGGTCAGCAGGTCGGGGGCGCCGCCCGCGCGGACCTGGTCGGCGGACCCGCCGCCGCTGACGCTGAAGGTGTCCCCGCCGGGCAGCAGGCCGGAGGCGACGGCGACCGCCCCGACGGCCACGGCCGCGGACACGCCGAGGAGCCCGGCGCGCACGGGCAGGCCCGCCCGCTTCCTGCGGTGCGCGCTCCGGTGTCCTTCGTCCGCGTTCGCCGTGTGCTGCTCAGCGGCGGGGGCCGCGCCTGCGCGTCGATGCCGTCCCATGCGCGGTGCCTTCCTCGTGCTCCGGACGTCCTGGCGACGTCGCCGTATTCAAGATCAAGCTCACCTGTTCGGGTGACGCTATTGCGAGGGGACCTTACGCCATGGCTGTTCGGGGCGGCGTGCTCCTCGGACAATCGGCCGGTTAGCGTTCGGGCATGAACGAAGACGCACGACTCGTCGTATGGGTACGCGGCCGAGTACAGCAAGTAGGGTTCCGCTGGTTCACCAGGGAAAATGCTCTGGAGATCGGAAAGCTCACCGGCTTCGCGCTCAATCTCGACGACGGACGGGTCCAGGTGGTCGCCGAGGGGCCGCGTGAGAATTGCCACCGTCTGCTCGACTGGCTCGGCTCCGACGACACACCCGGCCGCGTGGACGGTGTCACTGAGATCTGGGACACGCCCCGCGGCGGATATGAGGGATTCGCCATCCGCTGATACCGGCCCGGAAAAGGGGCCGCGCCCGAGGGGCGAACGGGTACGTCCGGCGGTCACGGGGAAGCGGTGCGAGGGGCTCGCACCCGAAATGACCTGCGAAAGCAGCCGGCACCCCGACATGGTTGCCAAGAAGCGCACCTCGTGCCAGGCTGCGGCATTGACGAAGATCTCCACACCCTTCGGGACCCGCAGCAGAGCAGCGCCGCATGATCGACAAGCCGCGCGCCGCCGGGACACCCGGCCCCCTGGCGTGTGATCGTGTTGACCGTCAAACTTTTTGGTGAGACGCTGAAACCCCCGCGCACCTCAGCTGTTCGGCAGAGCTGGTGACAGCAGAACAGCAGTGAATACAGCACACTGCCGAGCACCGCGGGTGCGATTCCCTCACGACCCACACCGCATCGGTCGGTCACTCAGTGTGGAGGACCATCCATCATGGCAAAGGCGCTTCTCGGTTACGTCGGCGGTTCCGACCCGCGACTCCTCGCCGAGATGCGACGGCTTCAGAAGCGTGTCCAGGACCTGGAATCCGAGCTCGTACGGATCCAGGACGAGAACGACGCGCTCAACGCCGCCGCCCAGCACCAAGAGTCGCTGCTCGACAGCATCGACATCGACGTACCCCAGGCGGAGCCCGCGCTGACCTGACCCCCCTGGCCCTGCCGGGGCCGGCAGGGCCGCAGCCAGCCGCTCGGGAACAACCACCGAAGTCTTCGTCACGGATCGTCGTCCCGGACACCGAGGATCGCTCGTGATCCGCTCCGGCCACGATCCGAAGCGCAAGGCTGTGCCCGCATGACTGCACAGCGACACCGTGCAGGATTCACCAGGGACGCTCCGGCGTCCCTTCTTTCTTTCCCCCCGGACCGTCCCCGCCCTATCGCTCTTCGTCTACCGTCTGATGTGCCCTGCACCTTCATCGGTGAAACCGGGAGTGAAAGGTAGAGTCCGGCGGCGTGCACCTCAAGGCCCTGACCCTCCGCGGTTTCAAATCGTTCGCCTCCGCCACCACCCTGCGGTTCGAACCGGGGATCACCTGTGTCGTCGGTCCCAACGGTTCGGGTAAATCGAATGTGGTGGACGCGCTCTCCTGGGTCATGGGCGAGCAGGGAGCCAAATCCCTGCGCGGCGGCAAGATGGAGGACGTGATCTTCGCCGGCACCACGGGAAGACCGCCGCTGGGCCGCGCGGAAGTGTCGCTGACCATCGACAATTCCGATGGTGCACTGCCCATCGAGTACGCCGAGGTGACGATCACCCGGATCATGTTCCGCAACGGCGGCAGCGAATATCAGATCAATGGGGAAACCTGCCGGCTTCTCGACATCCAGGAACTCCTCTCGGATTCCGGTATCGGCCGCGAGATGCACGTCATCGTCGGACAGGGCCGGCTGGACTCCGTCCTGCACGCCGACCCGACGGGGCGCCGCGCCTTCATCGAGGAAGCGGCCGGCGTGCTCAAGCACCGCAAGCGCAAGGAGAAGGCGCTGCGGAAGCTGGAGGCGATGGGCGCGAACCTCGCCCGGGTCCAGGACCTCACCGACGAACTGCGCCGCCAGCTCAAGCCGCTGGGCCGCCAGGCCGCCGTGGCCCGCCGGGCCGCGGTCATCCAGGCGGACCTGAGGGACGCCCGGCTGAGGCTCCTCGCCGACGACCTGGTGCGCCTGCGCGAGGCCCTGCGCGGCGAGATCGCCGACGAGGCCGCCCTGAAGCACCGCAGGGAGGCCACGGAGGCCGAGCTCAAGGCGGCGCTCGCCCGCGAGGCGGACCTGGAGGCCGAGGTGCGCAGGCTGGCCCCGCGGCTCCAGCGGGCGCAGCAGAGCTGGTACGAACTCTCCCAGCTCGCCGAACGCGTACGCGGCACCGTCTCGCTCGCCGACGCGCGGGTGAAGAGCGCCACCGCGGCGCCGGAGGAGGAGCGGCGCGGGCGGGACCCGGAGGACATGGAGCGTGAGGCCGCCCGGATCCGCGAGCAGGAGGCGGAGCTGACGGCGGCCCTCGAAGCGGCGGAGCACGCCTTGGAGGACACCACCGCGCACCGGGCCGACCTGGAGCGGGAGCTGGCCGCCGAGGAACGCAGGCTCCGGGACGCGGCCCGGGCCATCGCGGACCGCCGCGAGGGGCTGGCCCGGCTCAACGGCCAGGTCAACGCGGCCCGCAGCCGGGCGGGTTCGGCCCAGGCCGAGATCGACCGGCTGGCCGCCTCCCGAGACGAGGCCCGGGAACGTGCGGCCGCGGCCCAGGAGGAGTACGAGCAGCTCAAGACCGAGGTAGAGGGCCTGGACGCGGACGACGCGGAGCTCACGGAGCGGCACGAGGCCGCCGGGCGGGAGCTCGGCGGCGCGGAGACGGACCTCGGCACGGCGCGGGAGGCGCTGACCGTGGCGGAACGCAGCCGCGCGGCCGTCTCCGCCCGGCACGAGGCCCTGTCGCTCGGACTGCGGCGCAAGGACGGCACCGGGGCGCTGCTCGACGCCGGGGACCGGCTCTCCGGCCTGCTCGGGCCCGTCGCGGAGCTGCTCACCGTGGCCCCGGGGTACGAGGTCCCGGTGGCCGCCGCACTGGGCGCGGCGGCCGACGCCGTCGCGGTCACCGGTGCGGCGACGGCGGCGGACGCGATCCGCCTGCTGCGCAAGCAGGACGCGGGACGCGCGGCACTGCTCCTGGGCGGAGCGGGAGCCGGACAGGTGCCCGCGCAGGCCACGGAACAGCCGCCGGGGCCCGCCGGCGGCCCGCCCGGCCAGGTGCCGGGGCAGGCGTCGGGAGCGGGCCACGGCCCGGCGGCCCCGGCCACCGGGCCGGCTCCGGGCGTTCCCGGTTCCGGCGCCACCGCGAGGGGGCAGGGCCCGGCAGCGACCGCGACCGCCGCCGGCACCGGACCCGCCGCCACGGTCGCCGCCGGAGGCGAGGAATGCGCCGCGCCCGCCGTCGCGGGGCTCCTGCGGGGGCCCGCCGACCTGATGGCGGCCGTACGGCGGCTGCTGCGCGACATGGTCGTCGTCGGCACCCTGGAGGACGCCGAGGAACTGGTGGCCGCCCATCCGGGGCTGACCGCCGTCACCGCCGAGGGCGATGTCCTGGGAGCCCACTTCGCCCATGGCGGATCGGCCGGGGCGCCCAGCCTCCTGGAGGTCCAGGCGTCAGTGGACGAGGCCGCCGCCGAACTGGCCGAACTCGTCGTGCGCTGCGAGGAACTCGCCTCGGCCCAGCGCGCCGCCACCGCGCGGCGCGGCGAGGCCGCGGCCCGAGTGGAGGAACTGGGGGAGCGGCGCCGGGCCGCCGAGCGGGAGAAGTCCGGGGTGGCGCAGCAGCTCGGGCGGCTGGCCGGGCAGGCGCGGGGCGCCGCCGGTGAGGCCGAGCGGATGACCGCGTCCGCGGCCCGGGCCCAGGAGGCGCTGGAGCGGGCGACCGAGGAGGCCGAGGAACTGGCGGAGCGGCTGCTCGTCGCCGAGGAGACCCCGGTCGATGACGAGCCGGACACCTCCGTACGGGACCGGCTCGCCGCCGACGGTGCCAACGCCCGGCAGACCGAGATGGAGGCGCGCCTCCAGGCCCGTACCCACGAGGAACGCGTCAAGGCGCTCGCCGGGCGGGCCGACGCCCTCGACCGAGGGGCCCGCGCCGAGCGCGAGGCGCGCGCCCGCGCCGAACAGCGCCGCGCCCGGCTGCGCCACGAGGCGGCCGTGGCGGCGGCCGTGGCGGCGGGCGCCCGGCAACTGCTCGCCCACGTCGAGGTCTCGGTCGTACGGGCGGAGGAGGAACGGACCAGGGCCGAGGCGGCGAAGGCCGAGCGCGAGCGGGATCTCGCGGCCGAACGCGGCCGGGGGCGCGACCTCAAGGGGGAGCTCGACCGGCTCACCGACTCGGTGCACCGCGGTGAGGTGCTCGGGGCCGAGAAGCGGATGCGCATGGAGCAGGTGGAGGCCAGGGCGCTGGAGGAGTTCGGCGTCGAGCCGGCCGGGCTCGCCGCCGAGTACGGCCCGGAGCAGCCCGTGCCGCCGTCCCCCGCGGCGGAGGGCGAGGAACTCCCGGCCGATCCGGAGGACCCGCGCAACCGGCCGAAGCCGTTCGTCAGGGCCGAGCAGGAGCAGCGGCTGAAGGCGGCCGAACGGGCGTATCAGCAACTCGGGAAGGTGAATCCGCTCGCCCTGGAGGAGTTCTCGGCGCTGGAGGAACGGCACAAGTTCCTCTCCGAGCAGCTCGAGGACCTGAAGAAGACCCGGGCGGACCTGATGCAGGTGGTCAAGGAGGTCGACGAGCGGGTCGAGCAGGTGTTCACGGAGGCGTTCCGGGACACCGCCCGCGAGTTCGAGGGGGTGTTCTCCCGGCTCTTCCCGGGCGGGGAGGGCCGTCTCGTCCTCACCGACCCGGACAACATGCTGACGACCGGTCTCGACGTCGAGGCGAGGCCGCCGGGCAAGAAGGTCAAGCGGCTCTCGCTGCTGTCCGGCGGCGAGCGGTCCCTTACGGCCGTTGCCCTCCTGGTCTCCATCTTCAAGGCCAGGCCGAGCCCGTTCTACGTCATGGACGAGGTCGAGGCGGCGCTCGACGACACCAACCTTCAGCGTCTGATCCGGATCATGGAGGAGCTCCAGGAGAGCTCCCAGCTCATCGTCATCACGCACCAGAAGCGGACGATGGAGGTCGCCGACGCGCTGTACGGCGTCTCGATGCAGGGGGACGGGGTCTCGAAGGTGATCAGCCAGCGGCTCCGCCGAACAGGTGGGGGCAGTGGCTGATGGGCCGTCACAGGCTTTTACCTAATCTTCAACACTTCAATGTGCCTCCTGGATGTTCCCGGGTACGCGTGAGGAGCCCCTTCGGCTGAACGTCCGTCGCGACTTCGAAACTTGAATGCCTGGCCTCGGTGAGGTTGTTTGTGTCTTCAAGTGGTGGTCGGTCGGAAGTTGTGCGCCACTAGGAGGGCTCATCCCCCACACCTGACGTCGTGGCCAGGTACCAGGAGTTCATGTGACCAGCACAGCGAACGGACCGGAGTCCGGAGCCCGGGCGGCCCACCCGGACCATCTCGGCCATGTCATCTTCATCACGGCAGCCGCGGCGATGGGCGGTTTCCTCTTCGGCTACGACAGCTCCGTGATCAACGGTGCCGTCGAGGCCATCCGCAGCCGCTACGACATCGGGTCGGGGACGCTCGCACAGGTCATCGCCATCGCGCTCATCGGCTGTGCCATCGGGGCGGCCACGGCGGGGCGCATCGCCGACCGGATCGGCCGTATCCGCTGCATGCAGATCGCCTCGGCGCTCTTCACCATCAGCGCCGTCGGATCCGCGCTGCCGTTCGCCCTCTGGGACCTCGCCATGTGGCGGATCATCGGCGGCTTCGCGATCGGCATGGCCTCGGTGATCGGCCCGGCGTACATCGCCGAGGTCTCGCCGCCCGCCTACCGCGGCCGGCTCGGCTCCTTCCAGCAGGCCGCCATCGTCATCGGCATCGCCATCTCGCAGCTGGTCAACTACGGCATCCTGCAGATCGCCGACGGGGACCAGCGCGGCAAGATCGCCGGCCTGGAGGCCTGGCAGTGGATGCTCGGGGTGATGGTCGTGCCCGCCATCCTCTACGGACTGCTGTCCTTCGCGATCCCCGAGTCGCCGCGCTTCCTGCTCTCCGTCGGCAAGAGGGAGCGCGCGCGGAAGATCCTCGCGGAGGTCGAGGGTGAGCACATCGACCTCGACGCACGCGTCGACGAGATCGAGACGGCCATGCGCCGCGAGCACAAGTCCAAGTTCAGCGACCTGCTCGGGAGCCGCTTCGGCTTCCTGCCGATCGTCTGGATCGGTATCGGCCTGTCGGTCTTCCAGCAGCTCGTCGGCATCAACGTCGCGTTCTACTACTCGGCGACGCTGTGGCAGTCCGTCGGCATCGACCCGACCGCGTCGTTCTTCTACTCGTTCACCACGTCGATCGTGAACATCATCGGCACCGTGATCGCCATGATCCTGGTGGACCGGGTCGGCCGTAAGCCGCTCGCACTCGTCGGATCCACGGGTATGGCCGTCGCCCTGGCCTTCGAGGCCTGGGCCTTCTCGGCGAAGCTCGTGGACGGGAAACTGCCGACCACCGAGGGCACCGTCGCCCTGGTCGCGGCCCACGTCTTCGTGCTCTTCTTCGCGCTCTCCTGGGGTGTCGTGGTCTGGGTCTTCCTCGGCGAGATGTTCCCGAACCGCATCCGGGCCGCGGCCCTCGGTGTCGCCGCCTCCGCGCAGTGGATCGCCAACTGGGCGATCACCGCGAGCTTCCCGAGCCTGGCCGACTGGAACCTGTCGGGCACATACATCATCTACGCCTGCTTCGCCACGCTCTCGATCCCCTTCGTGCTCAGGTTCGTCAAGGAGACCAAGGGCAAGGCGCTGGAGGAGATGGGCTGACCCCGCCGCCCCCTTCCCGACCCGCCGCCCCGGTCCGGCCCCTGCCGCACCGGGGCGGCGGTCCGTCCGGCCGTTCCCCCGCCCCGCCCCGACGCCGGGTCAGGACCCGGCGGGGACGCCGTCCGTACCGGCCACCGGACGGGGCAGCACCGCGTACACCCCCGACGCGACGAGGGCCGTGGCCGCCCAGCCCAGCCCGTTGCGCCCGATCCAGGACGTGGCGAGCGGGCCGCTGAACCACTCCACGCCGGTGAACAGCAGCCCCGTCACCAGCGCCGCGCTCCAGGCGCCCATGGCCTGCGGGCTGAAGCCGGCGGTGTACCAGTAGCCGCTGCCGGGAGCGGTGTCCATGAGGGCCACCGCGTCGTACGTCCGCCCGCGCAGCAGGTCCACGCCGAAGACCCCGATCCAGGCGGAGAACGTCACGCCCAGCAGGGTCAGGAACGACAGGAAGGTGCCGAGGAAGTCCGTCGCCACCAGCATCAGGGTGCCGCCGAGCAGCAGGCTGATGGCCGCGTTGACCCCCACGGCCCAGGTGCGCGGGACCGCGAACCCGAGCGTCTGGGCGGTGAAGCCCGCGGAGTACATCGACATCGCGTTGATCAGCACCATGCCGATGACGGCGGTCATCAGGTACGGCACCGAGATCCACGTCGGAAGCAGTTCGCCGATGAACGCCACGGGGTCCTTCGTGACGGCCAGACGCGGTGCGCCCACCGCCATCACCGCGCCCATCAGCACCATCGGGACCACGGTGACGAGCGCCCCGCCCACGGTCACCCCCACCATCGCCCGGCCGGAGGCGGAGCGCGGCAGGTAGCGGGCGAAGTCCGGCGCCGAGGGAACCCAGCTGATCCCCCCGGCCGCCAGCGTCCCCACCCCCGCGATCATCAACTCCGCCGGGCCCGGAGGCCGGTCCAGGACCGTCCGCCACGGGGTCGACCCGGCCAGATGGACGAGGACGAGGACGCTCGCGCACCCGAAGAGCCATACCGAGGCCCGGGAGCACACGCGCAGCGCCCTGATCCCGAGCCCCGACACGAGGAAGCTCGCGGCGACGAAGGCCGCCAGGGTCACCAGGATCAGGGCGGAGGTGCGCCGGACACCGGAGACCAGACCGAGGACGGCCAGCAGGGCGTAGGAGCCCGTGACCGCGTTCACGGTCTCCCAACCCCAGCGCACCACCCACAGCAGCGCACCGGGGAAGAGATTGCCGCGCTGTCCGAAAACCGCCCGCGACAGCGCCATGCCGGGCGCCCCGCCCCGCTTGCCGGCGACGGACACGAGGCCGACCAGCCCGAAGGAGAGCACGGGCGCCGTGACGGCCACGGCCAGGACCTGCCAGAGATTCAGCCGGTTGAAGACGGTGAGCCCCGCGCCGAGGGTGAGCAGCAGCACGGTCATGTTGGCCGTCACCCAGGTGGGGAAGAGGGACCGGACCCGGCCGGTGCGCTCGTGATCGGGGACGGGATCCAGGCCGCGGTTCTCCACGGGCAGCAGCGTACCTTTACCCCCAAACGTGGCATACCGCCCCCGTCGTCCGTACCCGCCCGCCTCCGGAACCGCGCCGGACCACGGCCGTGGCCGATACTGGACGCGTTATGGAAATCGTCATCCTTGCTGTAGTCATCGCCCTGGTCGCGGTCGGCCTGATCAGCGGGCTCGTGGTCAGCAGCCGCAAGAAGAAGCAGCTGCCGCCCTCGGCGCCGTCGAGCACGCCGACCATCACTCCTCCCGCCGAGCCCCGCGTCGGCGAGGAAGCCGAGACGCCGCGCGACGAAGCGCGGCGCACCATCGAGGAGGTCGGTCTCCCCGGCGCGGGGACGCCCGTCGAGGAAACCCCCGCCACCGTCGAGCCGGAGGCCCCCGAGCTCGAAGTCCCCGAGCCCACCGCCGGCCGCCTGGTGCGGCTCCGCGCCCGGCTCGCCCGTTCGCAGAACTCCCTGGGCAAGGGCCTGCTCTCGCTCCTGTCCCGCGACAACCTCGACGAGGACACCTGGGAGGAGATCGAGGAGACCCTCCTCACCGCCGACGTCGGCGTCGCCCCCACCCAGGAGCTGGTGGAGCGGCTCCGTGAGCGGGTCCGCGTCCTCGGTACCCGTACGCCCGACGAGCTGCGCACCCTGCTGCGCGAGGAGCTCGTCACCCTGCTCGGCCCCGACCTTGACCGGACGGTCAGGACGGAGGGCGGTGACTCGACCCCCGGCGTGGTGATGGTCGTCGGGGTCAACGGCACCGGCAAGACGACCACGACGGGCAAGCTCGCCCGGGTGCTCGTCGCCGACGGCCGCAGCGTGGTGCTGGGCGCCGCGGACACCTTCCGCGCCGCCGCCGCCGACCAGCTCCAGACCTGGGGCGACCGCGTGGGCGCCCGTACGGTGCGCGGCCCCGAGGGCGGCGACCCGGCTTCGATCGCCTTCGACGCGGTGAAGGAGGGCATCGCCGAGGGCGCCGACGTGGTGCTCGTCGACACCGCCGGCCGGCTGCACACGAAGACCGGCCTGATGGACGAGCTCGGCAAGGTCAAGCGGGTCGTCGAGAAGCACGGGCCGCTGGACGAGATCCTGCTCGTCCTCGACGCCACGACCGGGCAGAACGGCCTGGTCCAGGCGCGGGTCTTCGCCGAGGTCGTCGACATCACCGGCATCGTCCTCACCAAGCTGGACGGCACCGCCAAGGGCGGCATCGTCATCGCCGTCCAGCGCGAGCTGGGCGTGCCGGTGAAGCTGATCGGCCTCGGCGAGGGGCCGGACGAC
This sequence comes from Streptomyces sp. NPDC058008, assembly GCF_042886395.1. Lineage (NCBI taxonomy): Bacteria > Bacillati > Actinomycetota > Actinomycetes > Kitasatosporales > Streptomycetaceae > Streptomyces > Streptomyces sp. NPDC058008. Next base: position 320,766 of record NZ_JBHVQX010000003.1, read on the forward strand.
CTCGCCCCGTTCGAGCCGGGCGCCTTCGTCGACGCGCTCATCGGCGACTGAACGGCGCGGCGCCGCACACGCGCGAAGGGCGGTGGACCCGGGAGGGGTTCACCGCCCTTCGGCGTTCACCACCGGTGGCATATGTAGGCGAGCGTGCCCAGCAGCAGCCGGGCCTGCGGGGGAGCGGCGGCGGTCTCCGGCTCCGGCGGACGCAGCCAGCGCACCGGACCGAGCCCGCCGAGATCCGACGGGGGAGCGGTGACGTAGGCGCCGCACCCCAGGGCCCGCAGGTCCAGGTCCGCGTCGTCCCAGCCCATCCGGTAGAGCAGCCCGGGCAGTCCCACCGCGGCGCCGGGGGCGACGAAGAACTGTGTACGGCCGGCCGGCGTCAGCGCCACCGGTCCCAGCGGCAGCCCCATCCGCTCCATCCGCACCAGGGCGCGCCGTCCCGCGGCCTCGGCGACGTCGAGGACGTCGAAGGTCCGGCCCACCGGGAGCAGCATCGAGGCGCCCGGCACCTCGGCCCAGGCGTCCGCCGCCGTGCGCAGGGTGGCGCCCGGCGGCACCTCGCGGGCGAAGCCCAGGGGATGCGCGCCGGGGGCGGCGCAGGCGGTGTCGCCGCACGAGCAGACGCCCGCCGAGGCGCGCGCGCCCGGAGCCACGGCCCAGCCCCAGAGTCCTGTGTATTCCGCCACCGCGGTCGCCCCGGCCGCACGGCCGCGCCGCCGTGCGCCGGACCGCATCTCCCGGATGCCGCCGATCGTGAAGCCCATGCCCCCTCCAACGGGTCCGACTCACCGGTGGTTACGACCCGGAGTCCCCCGAGGTCCTCCGCTCCCGCGGATCCTCCGGCGCGCGGGAGTGGCACGGCAGGGGTGCGCAGCGCAGACCGCGCGCCCCTGAATGCTTCATTCCGCTCGCTGCTGATCGCGACCTGTCAAGTGAATCGCGACCTGTGTCGAACAGGTTCATCCGAAGGGGTGGCGAATGGTGGCGTTTCCGCAACGTCCCTCGCCGGAGCGGTGATCGTAGGATTACCGTGGGTACTCGAACCTGCAATTGCATGTGCAGTTGAGTATGCCGCGGGCATTCCGCCGAGCTGTTCGACGGTGTCCGACGCCCGTACGGACAGCGCCGAGGCGCGGCATTCTGATAGAGGTTCGCGCGACAGGTTTTCGGCGGGGATGGGGGACGTTCCAGTGAGTGGCAGCGGCGCAGGCGGGACGAATGCCGGAAAGCGCCCCAACGGGCAACTGGGATCGTGGTTCGTGCGCAGCGGCTGGTCCAAGGGCGAGCTCGCCCGCCAGGTGAACCGGCGGGCCCGCCAGCTCGGTGCCCACCACATCAGTACCGACACCTCCCGGGTACGCCGCTGGCTGGACGGCGAACAGCCGCGCGAACCCATCCCGCGCATCCTCTCCGAGCTCTTCTCCGAGCGCTTCGGCGCCGTCGTCTCCGTCGAGGACCTCGGACTGCGCGCCGCCCACCAGGCGCCCTCGGTGGCGGGGGTGGACCTGCCCTGGGCGGGCCCGCAGACCGTCGCGCTGCTCAGCGAGTTCTCCCGCAGCGACCTCATGCTCGCCCGGCGCGGCTTCCTCGGCAGCTCCCTCGCCCTGGCCGCCGGCCCCACCCTCATCGAACCCATGCAGCGCTGGCTGGTGCCCGTCACCCGCCCCGGGCAGCCGGAGGCCGAGCTGCCGACCGCGGAGAGCCGCCCCTCGCGCCTCTCCGGTCCTGAGCTGGACCTCCTGGAGTCCACCACGGCGATGTTCCGCCAGTGGGACGCCCAGTGCGGCGGCGGGCTGCGCCGCAAGGCCGTCGTCGGCCAGCTCCACGAGGTCACCGACCTGCTCCAGGAGCCGCAGCCCCAGGCCACCTCCCGGCGCCTGTTCCGCTGCGCGGCCGAACTGGCGGAGCTCGCCGGCTGGATGAGCTACGACGTCGGCCTCCAGCCCACCGCCCAGAAGTACTTCGTGCTCGCCCTGCACGCCTCCAAGGAGGCCGGCGACAAGCCCCTGGGCTCGTACATCCTCTCCAGCATGAGCCGTCAGATGATCCACCTCGGACGGCCCGACGACGCGCTCGAACTCGTCCACCTCGCCCAGTACGGCAGCCGCGACTGCGCCACCGCGCGGACCCAGGCGATGCTGTATGCGATGGAGGCCCGCGCCTACGCCAACATGGGCCAGCCCAGCAAGTGCAAACGAGCGGTCCGGATGGCCGAGGACACCTTCGCCGACGCCGCCCTCGACGCCGAGCCCGATCCCGACTGGATCCGCTTCTTCTCCGAGGCCGAACTGCACGGGGAGAACTCCCACTCCTACCGTGACCTCGCCTATGTCGCGGGCCGCAGCCCCACCTACGCCTCGCTCGCCGAGCCCGTCATGGCCCGCGCCGTCGAGCTCTTCGGCGAGGACGACGAGCACCAGAGGTCCTACGCGCTCAACCTGATCGGCATGGCCACCGTGCACCTCCTCAAGCGCGAGCCCGAGGCCTCCACCGTGCCCGCCGCCGCCGCCCTGAGGATCGCCAGGAAGGTCAGGTCGGAGCGGGTGAACACCAGGCTCCGCAAGACCGTCGACACCGCAGCCAGGGACTTCGGGGACGTTCCCGAGGTCGCCCGGCTCACCGAGCTGCTCCACGAGCAGCTCCCGGAGACCGCCGAAGCGGTCTGACGGCGGTTTCCGGACCACCGGCCACGACGGCCGCCCCCACCACCCGACCCGGCTCCCCCCTCGCCAGGTCAGCGGGCCGCCGTCGTGGCCGGTTCACGTCTGCGGGCGCTCCCGCCGCACCGTATGCGGCGCGACCGGCATGGTAGGCAGGGCACCGGATCGGACACTCCCGGTTCATTGGGACGTAACACGCGTGGCTCCTTCGTCACTGCGGTGAAACATCGTGCGGCATTCGTGGAAACCGCGCTGCGCGAATCTCATGGCGCATAACCGGCCCGCACCTTTTCACCGTGGTCCCGCACCCCCGCACGTGGCCGCACCGACGACGAGGAGACGCCGATGCCCCCAGGCATCACGACGCTTGCCGCAGACGCCCCGCAGCTGTCTGCCGCCAACACAGGGTTCATGCTCATCTGCTCCGCGCTGGTGATGCTCATGACCCCGGGTCTGGCCTTCTTCTACGGAGGCATGGTCCGCGTCAAGAGCACCCTGAACATGCTGATGATGAGCTTCATCAGCCTCGGGATCGTCACGGTCCTGTGGGTGCTCTACGGATTCAGCCTCGCCTTCGGCTCGGACATCGGATCCGTCATCGGCTGGAGCTCGGACTTCGTCGGCCTCAGCGGGATCGGCGTCACCGAGCTCTGGGACGGCTACACCATCCCGGTGTACGTCTTCGCGGTCTTCCAGATGATGTTCGCCATCCTCACCCCCGCCCTGATCAGCGGTGCCCTCGCCGACCGGGTCAAGTTCACCTCCTGGGCCCTGTTCATCACCCTGTGGGTGACCGTCGTCTACTTCCCGGTCGCGCACTGGGTCTGGGGCGCCGGCGGCTGGCTCTACGAGCTGGGCGTCATCGACTTCGCGGGCGGTACGGCGGTCCACATCAACGCCGGTGCGGCGGCCCTCGGCGTGATCCTCGTCATCGGCAAGCGGGTCGGCTTCAAGAAGGACCCGATGCGGCCGCACAGCCTGCCGCTCGTCATGCTCGGCGCGGCCCTCCTGTGGTTCGGCTGGTTCGGCTTCAACGCGGGCTCCTGGCTCGGCAACGACGACGGCGTCGGCGCCGTCATGTTCGTCAACACGCAGGTCGCCACCGGTGCCGCCGTCCTCGGATGGCTCGCCTACGAGAAGATCCGCCACGGCTCCTTCACCACCCTCGGTGCCGCCTCGGGCGCCGTCGCCGGCCTCGTCGCCATCACCCCCGCGGGTGGTTCGGTCAGCCCGCTCGGCGCCATCGCGATCGGTGTCATCGCCGGTGTCCTGTGCGCCATGGCCGTCGGCCTGAAGTACAGGTTCGGCTACGACGACTCCCTGGACGTCGTCGGCGTCCACCTCGTCGGCGGTATCCTCGGCTCCCTCCTGGTCGGCTTCTTCGCCACCGGCGGCGTGCAGTCCGACGCCAAGGGCCTCTTCTACGGCGGCGGGCTCGACCAGCTGGGCAAGCAGGCCGTCGGTGTCCTCGCGGTCCTCGCCTACTCCCTGGTCGTCTCCGCGGCCCTGGCGTTCGTCCTTGACAAGACCATCGGCATGCGGGTCCCCGAGGACGACGAGATCTCCGGCATCGACCAGGTCGAGCACGCCGAGACGGCGTACGACTACAGCGGTGCCGGCGGCGGCTCGGCGCCCCGCACCACGGCCCCCGCGCCGGGCGCCACGGCAGCCCCGACGACGAACAAGAAGGTGGACGCATGAAGCTCATCACCGCAGTCGTGAAGCCGCACCGGCTGGACGAGATCAAGGAGGCCCTCCAGGCCTTCGGCGTCCAGGGCCTCACGGTCACGGAAGCCAGCGGCTACGGGCGTCAGCGCGGTCACACCGAGGTCTACCGCGGTGCCGAGTACACCGTCGACCTCGTCCCGAAGATCCGTATCGAGGTCCTCGTCGAGGACGAGGACGCCGAACAGCTCATCGACGTGGTCGTCAAGGCCGCCCGCACGGGCAAGATCGGTGACGGCAAGGTCTGGAGCGTCCCCGTCGACACCGCGATCCGCGTACGGACCGGCGAACGCGGCCCGGACGCACTCTGACCGACGGTCCCTGTGAACGGAAAGGCAGCCGGGTGACGAGCACCGAAGTGACCACCGAATCCGAGGACTCGGGACCCAGCGGCTACGCGGCGGCCCGGCTGCGCCTCCTCCAGAAGGAGGCGCGGTCCGGGCCGCCGCGCCGTGCCGCGCTGGCCCGCCTCACCGACGACTGGCTCACCGGGCTGTTCACCGCGGCCACCGGGGCCGCGGGCGTCCGCGGTGCCGCACTCGTCGCCGTCGGCGGGTACGGGCGCGGCGAGCTCTCCCCGCGCAGCGACCTCGACCTGCTGCTCCTGCACGACGGCACCGCCGACGCCGCGGCCGTCGCCACGCTCGCGGACCGGATCTGGTACCCCGTCTGGGACCTCGGCCTCGCCCTCGACCACTCCGTACGCACCCCCGGCGAGGCGCGCAGGACGGCGGGGGAGGACCTCAAGGTCCAGCTCGGACTGCTCGACGCCCGGCCGGTGGCCGGGGACCTCGGCCTCGTCGCCGGCCTGCGGACCGCCGTCCTCGCCGACTGGCGCAACCAGGCCCCCCGGCGGCTCCCCGCGCTCGACGAGCTCTGCCGCGAGCGGGCGGACCGCATGGGCGAGCTCCAGTTCCTCCTGGAACCCGACCTCAAGGAGGCCCGCGGCGGCCTCCGCGACGCCACCGCCCTGCGCGCGGTCGCCGCCTCCTGGGTCGCCGACGCCCCCCGCGAAGGGCTCGCCGAGGCCCGCCGTACGCTCCTGGACGCCCGCGACGCCCTCCACCTCACCACCGGCCGTGCCACCGACCGGCTCGCCCTCCAGGAGCAGGACCAGGTCGCCGGGGCCCTCGGCCTCCTCGACGCCGACGCCCTGCTGCGCCAGGTCTACGAGGCCGCCCGCACCGTCTCGTACGCCACCGACGTCACCTGGCGCGAGGTCAACCGCGTCCTGCGCGCCCGCTCCGCGCGTCCCCGGCTGCGGACGCTCCTCGGCGGCGCCAAGGCCGCGCCGGAGCGCACCCCGCTCGCCGAGGGAGTCGTCGAGGCCGACGGCGAGGTCGCCCTCGCGCGCACCGCCCGGCCCGAACGCGACCCCCTCCTCACCCTCAGGGCCGCCGCGGCGGCGGCCGAGGCGGGCCTGCCGCTCTCCCGCCACCTCGTACGCCACCTGGGCACCGCGGCCCGGACGCTGCCCGTGCCGTGGCCCGCCGAGGCCCGCGAGGAACTCGTCACCCTGCTCGGCGCCGGTGAAGCGACCGTCGGCGTCTGGGAGGCGCTGGAGGCGGAGGGCATCATCACCCGCCTGCTGCCCGACTGGGAGCGGGTCCACTGCCGCCCGCAGCGCAACCCCGTGCACACCTGGACCGTCGACCGGCACCTCGTCGAGACCGCCGTCCGGGCCTCCCACCTCACCCGACGTGTCGGACGCCCCGACCTCCTCCTGATCGCCGCCCTGCTCCACGACATCGGCAAGGGCTGGCCCGGGGACCACTCCGTGGCGGGCGAGGTCATCGCCCGGGACATGGCCGCCCGCATCGGCTTCGACAAGCAGGACGTCGGCGTCGTCGCCACGCTCGTACGGCACCACCTGCTCCTCATCGAGACCGCCACCCGGCGTGACCTCGACGACCCCGCGACCGTCCGTTCCGTCGCCACGGCCGTGGGCAGCGCCTCCACCCTGGAGCTCCTGCACGCGCTCACCGAGGCCGACGCGCTGGCCACCGGCCCCGCCGCCTGGAGCTCGTGGCGGGCCTCCCTCGTCGACGACCTCGTCAAACGGGTCGCGGCCCTCCTGGCCGGCGAGGAACCGCCCGCGCCGGAGCCGCTGGCCCCCAGCGCCGAGCAGGAACGCCTCGCCGTCGAGGCCCTGCGCACCGGCGAGCCCGTCCTGTCCCTGCGCACCCGCACCGAACCGGCCTCCGAGGACGGCGGCCCCGAACCGGTCGGCGTCGAACTCCTCATCGCGCTGCCCGACCGCCCGGGCGTCCTGCCCGCGGTGGCCGGTGTCCTCGCCCTGCACCGCCTCACCGTGCGCGCCGCCGACCTGCGCGCCGTCGAACTCCCCACCGGGCTGGGCGAGGCGGCCGCACTGCTGGTCCTCAGCTGGCGGGTCGCGGCCGAGTACGGATCGCTCCCGCAGGCCGCCCGGCTGCGCGCCGACCTCGTACGCGCACTGGACGGCTCCCTGGACATCCGGGCCAGGCTCGCCGAACGCGAGGCCGCCTACCCGCGGCGGCGCGGGGTGAAGGCCCCGCCGCCCCGGGTGACCGTCGCCGCCGCGGGCTCCCGCCTGGCCACGGTCATCGAGGTCCGCGCCCAGGACGCCCCCGGGCTGCTGCACCGCATCGGCAGGGCGCTGGAACAGAGCGCCGTCCGGGTGCGCAGTGCCCATGTCTCCACGCTCGGGGCGAACGCCGTGGACGCCTTCTACGTCACGGACGCCGACGGCGAACCACTGGCTCCGGAGCGGGCCGCGGAGGTGGCCGGGGAGGTCGAGAAGGAGCTGCGCTGACCCCCCGCCCCGGGCCCGTTCGTCACGAGAAACGGCCGAGGGCTCCGCGTTCTCCGGGGTCCGGATACCCTGGAGGGCGACTGACCTGCCACGCCCCCGACCCTGAGGACCGACGAGCGCCGTGTTCGATACTCTCTCCGACCGCCTTAGCGCGACTTTCAAAAACCTCAGGGGCAAGGGCCGCTTGTCCGAGGCGGACATCGACGCCACGGCTCGCGAGATCCGTATCGCCCTGCTCGAGGCCGATGTCGCCCTCCCCGTCGTCCGCGCGTTCATCGCCAACGTCAAGGAGCGGGCGCGCGGCGTCGAGGTCTCCCAGGCGCTGAACCCCGCCCAGCAGGTCGTCAAGATCGTCAACGAGGAGCTCGTCGGCATCCTCGGCGGCGAGACCCGGCGGCTGCGGTTCGCCAAGAACCCGCCCACCGTGATCATGCTCGCGGGTCTTCAGGGCGCCGGTAAGACCACCCTGGCCGGAAAGCTCGGGCTCTGGCTCAAGGCCCAGGGGCACTCCCCCCTGCTGGTCGCCTGCGACCTCCAGCGCCCCAACGCCGTCAACCAGCTGAGCGTCGTCGCCGACCGCGCGGGGGTCGCGGTGTACGCGCCGGAGCCGGGCAACGGCGTGGGCGACCCGGTCAAGGTCGCCCAGGACTCCATCGAGTTCGCCAAGGCCAAGGTCCACGACATCGTCATCGTCGACACCGCCGGCCGCCTCGGCATCGACGAGGAGCTGATGCGGCAGGCCGCGGACATCCGCGACGCCGTCAGCCCCGACGAGATCCTCTTCGTCGTCGACGCGATGATCGGCCAGGACGCGGTCAACACCGCCGAGGCCTTCCGCGACGGCGTCGGCTTCGACGGCGTGGTGCTCTCCAAGCTCGACGGCGACGCCCGCGGCGGTGCGGCCCTGTCGATCGCCCATGTCACGGGCAAGCAGATCATGTTCGCGTCGAACGGTGAGAAGCTCGAGGACTTCGACGCCTTCCACCCCGACCGCATGGCCTCCCGCATCCTCGACATGGGTGACCTGCTCACCCTGATCGAGCAGGCGGAGAAGACCTTCAGCCAGGAAGAGGCCTCCAAAATGGCCTCCAAGCTGGCGTCGAGCAAGGGCAAGGACTTCACGCTCGACGACTTCCTGGCGCAGATGGAGCAGGTCAGGAAGATGGGCTCCATCTCCAAGCTGCTCGGGATGCTGCCCGGCATGGGGCAGATCAAGGACCAGATCAACAACATCGACGAGCGTGACGTGGACCGCACGGCCGCCATCATCAAGTCGATGACCCCGAAGGAACGCGCCGAGCCCACGATCATCAACGGATCGCGCCGGGCCCGCATCGCCAAGGGCTCGGGTGTCGAGGTCTCCGCGGTGAAGAGCCTCGTGGAGCGCTTCTTCGAGGCCCGCAAGATGATGTCGAAGATGGCCCAGGGCGGCGGCATGCCCGGGATGCCGGGGATGCCGGGCATGGGCGGCGGTCCCGGCCGTCAGAAGAAGCAGGTCAAGCAGGCCAAGGGCAAGCGCAAGAGCGGTAACCCGATGAAGCGCAAGGCCGAGGAGCAGGCTGCCGCCGCCCGCCGCGAGCAGGCGGCGCAGGGCGGCGCGTTCAACCTGCCCGCGCAGGAGGACAAGAACTTCGAACTGCCCGACGAGTTCAAGAAGTTCATGGGCTGACCGGCCCGGTGGACGGACGGAGGGGCGCCCCGCAC